>JBLMYG010000355.1:0-7292 GCA_050258155.1 Acidithiobacillales bacterium | reverse complement strand
CGGCGTGCTCCACGAGCAGCCGGCGCCAGTTCAGGAGAAGGTCGTCGTAGTCCATGCCGTTCGCGGCGACCTTCCGCTCGCGGTAGCGGGCCGCGACGGCGTGGATTGCGTCGGCGAGCGGGAGAAAGTGGGGATAGTCGGCGGCGAGGACGTCGGCGAGCTTCCGTTCCGTGTTGACACAGAAGGAGACGAGGTCCTTGAGCAGGTCTCCCTTCGGGAAGCGGCGCTCGGTCACCGGGATCCCGAGGTCGGACGTGGCCGACTCGAGGAGGTCCTTCGAGTCCTCGGAGTCGAGGATCGAGAAGTTCGAATGGTAGCCGAGCAGCTCCGCGTGCGAACGGAGCAGGCGGGCCCCGACGGCGTGGAAGGTCCCTGCCGTCATCCGGGCGAGGTCGGCCCCGGCGAGGGCCTCGACGCGGCGTTTCATCTCGCGCGCCGCCCGGTTCGTGAAGGTCAGGAGCATCAGGGAGGCCGGGTCGGCGCCGTCCTCGAGGAGGCGCGAGACCCGGTAGACGAGCGTCCGCGTCTTCCCCGACCCGGCCCCCGCCACGACGAGCGTCGGACCGTCCGGCGCGAAGACGACGGCCCGCTGCTCCTCGTTCAGCTCGCGCCCGTAGTCGACCCGGTAGCTCTTCGCCGCCGCTCGCTTGAGGACGTACCGGCGCGGCGCGGGCGGTGTCTCGGCCATCGAGCGGGAGATTACCCCGCCGTCCCGCCCCCTCCTGCTACCCTTTCGCGCACGTGACGGGGGGCCAGCCAGCGCGCGAGCCGCCGCAGCTCAGGCGAGAGCTGGGGATCCTCGACTGCGTCCTCTATGTCGCCGGGTCGATCATCGGCACCGGGATCTACCTCTCCGTCGGGAACATCTTCCGGAAGGTGCCCCACCCGTCCCTCCTCGTCCTCCTCTGGGTCATCGGCGGCCTCCACGCCCTCGCGGCCGGACTGACGTACGCCGAGCTGGGCGCCCGGAGGCCGACCGCCGGGGGCCCTTACGTCTACCTCTCCGAGACCTTCGGCGCGCTCTGGGGCTTCCTCTGCATGTGGGCGCTCGTCTTCGTCGTCATGCCGGGGGCGATCGCGATCCTTTCGACGGGCTTCGCCGAGTTTCTGGGGGCGCTTTTTCCCTCCCTCGGCAACGCCGCGCCGGCGTTCAGCATCGACGGGCTCTCCGTTTCGCAAGGGCAGCTCGTCGCCATCGCGACCAGTTTCGCCTTCACGGCCTGGAACATCCTCGGAATCAAGGAAGGGGGGCGGCTGAACGACGTCCTGACGGTCGTGAAGATCGGCTCGCTTCTCGCCCTCGTCGTCTTCGGCCTCTCCTCGGCCCGGGCCGTGGCACCGTCGTTCGCGCTTCCGCCGCTCACGTCCACGCTCCTCGTCTCTTCGGGGGGCGCGCTCGCCGGGATCCTCTGGGCCTACGACGGCTGGATCAACGTCTCGGCGCTCGGGGCCGAGGTGAAGGACCCCCGGCACGACATCCCGGGAGGGCTGGTCGTCGGCGTCCTCCTCGTCCTGGCGCTCTATCTCGCTGTGAACGGCGTTTACCTCGGAGCCGGGCCGGCCAAGACGCTCGGCGCGTCGCCACGAGCCGCCGAGACGGCCGTCCGGCTCCTCTTCGGGAGCGGGGCCGCCCGCTGGCTGTCGCTGGCGGTGATCGTCTCGGTCCTCGGCTCCCTCGCGGCGAACATCATCCCCGGGCCCCGCTTCTCGTACGCGGCGGCCCTCGACGGGCGCCTGCCGCAGCCCTTCGCCCGGATCCATCCCCGCTTCTCGACGCCCGCGTTCGGCCTGATGTTCCAGGGGCTTTGGGCGGCGGCCCTGACCCTCTCGGGCCACTTCGACGATCTCGTCGCCATGGTTTCCTTCGCGGCGACCTTCTTCTACGCCCTCGGCGGGGCCAGCATCTTCGTCTATCGCCGCCGCGAGCCGGCCGGCCCCTGGAACATGCCGGGCTACCCCTGGCTCCCCGCCCTCTATGTCGGGGTCTCGGTCCTCTTCACCCTCGCCATCGCCCTCGACGCTCCCCGCGACGCCGCGAAGGGGCTCGTCATTCTCGCGGCGGGCGTCCTGGCGTATCTGTGGGGCGAACGCTTTCGGGGGGTCGCCGGGAGCCGTCGTCGCTGAAGCGCTTCTCCTCCCGCTCGCGCTCTTCCGGCATGCAGGGGTGGCCGAAGCCGGCGTCGAAGTCGCAGCCGCGGGTCCGCCTCCCCCGCCGGAGCGCCAGCGGATGGGCGCAGGCCTCGGGCCAGATGAGACCGAGAAAGTCGCTGGTGTACGAACCGAACTCCGCCGCGAAGGTCAGGATCGGGCCCAGCTCGAGGAGTCGCTTCTTCATGCCCGGGGAGACGAGGGTGGCGCCCCGCGTGCGGAGCGGGGCGCCCTTCTCACCCGCGAAGCCCGAAAGGGGAGCAACCAGCGGACCGTTCTTCCCCTCGAAGACGACGCAGGCGTCTCCGGGCTGGACCTCACCGCACGCCGGCGCGACCTCCTCGCGGCCGGGAAACGCGAACAGCAGCCTGCGCGAGAGCGTCTCCGCTTCCTCCAGCGACAGGACCGATTCCGTCGAGTCGCGCCCGGTCGGGTCCTGCCGCGAGACCAGCTCGAACCGCCCGGCCGCGCACCGGAGGAGAAGGCGGGTCTCGTCTCCGGTCGCTTCGCGCCGGAAGAGGATCGACATCTCGGTCTCCGCCGGGAAGACGAAGTGCCAGCGGGCCCACGGCCCCGTCGGATCGGCGACCTGAGCGGCCGGAAGGAGGGCGAGAAGGAGAGCCGCCTCAGAGCGCAACCGTGGCCCAGACCTTTTCGGAGATGAAGGTCGAGACGAGCCACCGGTCGAGGCGGCCTTCTCGCGCCTCGGCCTCCAGGATCTCGAGCGCGCCGCCCTGGGCCACGGCTCTCTTGTAGGGGCGGTCGGAGGCCGTCAGGGCGTCGTAGATATCGCAGACCGTCAGCGCCCGGGTGGGGACAGGGATCTCCGCCTCGGAGACCTTCCGCGGGTACCCCGATCCGTCCAGCTTCTCGTGGTGCCCGTAGGCGATCTCGGGCACGCGGGACAGATCGGCCGTCCACGGAATCGAGGAGAGGAACCGCCACGTCTGCGAGACGTGCTCCTCGATCGCGAGGCGCTCGACGGGTGAGAGGCTCCCCTGCGGGATCGCGAGAAAGCGGAATTCCTCGGGGAGGAGGAGTGTGGAGGTCCTCCCCCGCCGGTCCCGCCAGGTGCGCGACAGAAAGACGCTGAGGCGCGCGGCCCGGTGGTCCGGGTAGATTGTCGGCTCGTTCGCCTCCCGGATCGTCTCGAAAGCCTCCTCCAGCTCGGCCGCCCGCTTGCGGGCCTCCCGCTCGAGGGCATCGAGCTCCTCCGGCCTCACCGTCCCGCCGGTCGCCGCGAGCCGGCGCAGCAGCGCGCGGAGCTCCCCGGCCTCGGCCGCCTCGAGGACGAAGTCGAAGCGGTCGCGGATCCGGAGAAGCTCGCCCTCCCCGAGTTTCTTCGCCTTCACGAGGACACGCTCCGGCACGGCGATCTTCCCGAAGTCGTGAAGGAGGGCCGCCGTCCGGATTTCGTGGAGCTCCTCCTTCGAGAAGGCGACGTTAGCGTACGGCCCGTCCGAGGCCCGGTCGACGAGGCGAGCCAGGGCGTCGGTCAGGGACGCGACGCGGTGGCTGTGGCCGGCGGTCGTCGGATCGCGCTGCTCCACCGCGAAGATGGCCGCCTGCGCGAAGTCCTCGAAGAGCTTCCGGATCGACGCGGTCAGCCGGTTCGCCTTCAGGCAGACGGCGGCCTGTGTGGCCAGCGACAGGACGAGCGGGACGAGGTCCGCCGGATACGGCTCGGCGGCACCGTCGGCCGGCCGCTTCCGGTTCATCAGCTGGAGGACCCCCACGAGCTCGCCCTGGTGGTCCTTCATCGGGACGACGAGGACGGCCTCCGTCCGGTAGCCTGCCGCACGGTCGAAGGCGTCGTTGTGCCGGTACGGCGCCTCCTCCGGAATGGCATAGGCGTCGGCAAGGAGAAGGGGAACGCCGTGAACGGCCACCCAGCCGGCAAGGCTCGTCTCGTCGGCGGGGACCGTCCGCTCGACGAAGGCGAACCGGACGGCGTCGTTCTGGGCCAGCCGGAACCGGAGCTTTCTCTCAGAGGCGCTCACCTCGAGGAGGTAGAGGCTCCCCGCCTCGGAGCGGGAGAACCGACGGGCCTCCGTCAGGATCTTCGTGAGGAGCGTGTCCACGTCGCGCTCGGCCGAGAGGGCGATCCCGATCCGGTTGAGGGCCTGCAGGCGCTCCTCGGCCACCTTCAGCCGGGCTTCGAGGATCTCGACATCCTGCCGCTCGCGAGCGAGCGGGTCGTCACCGCTCACGCCCGTCCCTCTTTCTCGCCGGACGGCCCCTCCTCGCGGCCGGGGAGCTGCGTCCTGCGGAACATCCCCGACGAGACGACCCTCCTCGGCGGGAAGACGACGCGGAACCGGGAGCCGCGGTCGCGCCCATCGCTCTCCGCCTCGATGCTCCCGCCGTGCGCCTCCACGATGGCGCGCGCGATGGAGAGACCGACGCCGAGGCCGCCGTACCGCCGGCTGGAAGACGTTTCCTCCTGCCGAAAGCGGTCGAAGACGTGCGGGAGAAACGCCGCGTCGATCCCGGCCCCCTCGTCCTCGACGACCAGCTCCACGCCTTCTTCCGGGGAGGGCCGCGCCGAGAGGCGGACCGACTTGCCCGGCGGGGAGAACTTCACCGCGTTCGTCAGGAGATTCCAGACCACCTGCTGGAGGCGGGCCGGATCGCCGTCGAGCGCCGGCAGATCCTCCGCCACCGCGCAGACCATCGGGACTCCCTTCTTCTTGGCCGAAGGCGCCACGGCGTCGAACGCCGCCGCGATCGTCTCGGCGAGGTGAACGGCCGTATGGCGGATCTCAAGGCCGAAGTTGTCGATCCGCGAAAGGTCGATCAGGTCGGTCAGCATCCGGCTCAGGGTCGCCGCCTGGCCGAGGATCGCCTCGAGGGCGCGACGCGAGACCGCGTCCTTCGGCCCGCCGTCGAGAAGAACCTCGGTCCACCCGACGATGCCCGTCAGGGGCGTCCGGACCTCGTGGGAGAAGTTCGCCAGAAAGTCGTCCTTCAGCCGGTTGGAGCGCTGCAGCTCCTCGACGAGGCGGGCGTTCCGGAGGGCGATGGCGGATTGTTCCGCAAGGAGGCCGAGCGTGTCGGCGTCCTTCGCCGCGAAGACCCCGGGCCGCGCGGAGAGGGCCTCGAGAACGCCCAGCCGGTGCTCGGCCACGCGGATCGGAACCGCCATGAGCTGCCGGATCTCCGGGTCCTCCACCGCCGCGCGGGCGCGGGCCCGCATCTCCGCCGGCTGCCCCTCCACCAGCTCGTCCAGACCGGCCACCTCGAGGAGCACGGCACGGTTCTCGGCGAAGGCGACACCGGCGCACCGGAGGCGGGCCAGCGGGATCGGAGCGGACTCCCACGCTCTCTGCGTGACGACCCCGAGGCCCGACGCGCCGGCGACCGTCAGCGCCGTCCCGTCGGCGTTCGCGACGTAGACGACGCCGCCCACGGCGCCCGGAAAGGCGCGGCTCGACTCCTCGACGATCGACGAGAGGACGTCCGGCGTGTGGAGGCGGAAGTTGAGGAGCTGTGTGGCGCGGGTCACGACCTCCAGAACGTGCTTCCTCTCCTCGAGCTGTGTCACGGCGTCGGCCAGGCGGAGGGCCAGCGCGGCCCGCTCCGCGAACGCCGACAGCGCCCGCTCGTCCTCCGCCGAGAAGGCGGCGGTGCGGCTGGACTGGAGATCGAGGACGCCGACGACCTCGCCGTCGAGGAGAAGGGGCACCGCCAGCTCGGAACGGGCCGCGAGCCAGCCGGCCACGTAGCGCGGATCCTTCGAGACGTCGGGGACGTTGAGGGCCGACCGGTCCCGCGCGGCGGCCGCCACGATGCCGGGTCCGTCGACGGCGAGGGTCGAGACCTGCGCGGACTCGGTCCAGTCGCCGCGCCGGGTGAAGAGGGTGAGAGTCTTCCCCTCCCGGTCCGCGAGCCGGAGGCTGCAGTTCTCCTTTCCGAAGAGGTGGACGACGGCGTCGAGGATCTGCTCCAGGAGGACGTCGCGCCGGGCCGTCCGCGACAGGAGGGCCCGCGACGCCTCCGAGAGGGCCCGCTCCTGCCGCGCCGCCCGTGAGAGCGCCTCGGCCGCCCGCCGCTGCTCGATGGCCACCCCGACGAAATCGGCGAGCGACTGCAGGAGGACGACGTCGTCATCGCCGACGTCCCACTCCGCTGCCGGGCCGCCGACCGCGACGATCCCGACGAGGCGCCCGGCCGCCCGCATCGGGAAGACGGCCGTGGCGCCCACCCCGAGACGCCGCAGGAGCGGGCGGGAGGCCTCGGCTCGCGGGTCGGTCTCGACGTCCGCGACGACCACGGCCTGTCCCGATCCGAGGACCTGCACCGTCAGCTCCTTCGGGCCCGAACCGCCCGGATCGAGGCGGCGGCGCCACGTCATCTCGTGCGGGTCCGACTCGGGCCGGTCGTCCGCGTACATCCCGACGCTCACCGCCTCGTCGCCCGAGGGCGAAAGAAGCGCGAAGAAGGCGGCCTTGAACCCGAGGTTCTCACGGAGAGAGTCGAGCGCCGTCCGGATGACCTCGTCCTGCGTGGTCGAGCGCTGCACCGCCGCGGCGACGTCCAGAAGGATCGAGACGCGGTCCCGCTGCCGGGCCAGCTCCTCCAGAAGCCCGATCTGCCGCAAGGCGGCGGAGAGATGGCGGGCGGCCGTCTGGAGGAAGGCGACCTCTTCGGCCGTCCACTCCCGCCGCTCCCGGATGGCGGCCGCGGCGAGGAAGCCGCACGGAACGTCGCCGAGAGCGACCGGGACCGCGAGGGCCGACTTCGTTCCGAGAGCCCGAAGGGCATCGGCCTCGGGAGCGAGACGCGGCTCCGACAGGACGTCCGCGGTCGCAATCGGCGCGAGGTCTGCGAAAACCTCGGCGACCCGATCCGGGTCGAAGGGAGCGAACGGCCCGGGCAGCCTGGCCACCCCCTCTGCCGTCCAGGTCGCCCGCGCGAGAACGTGCGCCTTCTGCGAGACGCCCTCCACGAGATAGAGGCCTGCCCGGTCGGCCTCGAGAAGGCGGCCGATCTCCCCCACCGACCAGTCGAGGAAGCCCGGCACGTCGGCCTCGCCGACGAGGGCCAGGGCGAACTCCGAGAGGAACCGCTCGCGGTCGGCGCGAAGCCGGGCCGCGTCCCCCGAATGCCGCGGATGGGGCCTGTCCGGCATCGTGATGTCAGAT
>JBLMYG010000354.1:0-15256 GCA_050258155.1 Acidithiobacillales bacterium | reverse complement strand
CGAACTGTTGCGGGATGACGGCGCTTGCGCCGTGCTCCGCCACGATCTCGTTCGCCCTCGCGATCGCCCCCTTCATGCCGAGCGGCCCCGGGGTCAGGACGACCTCGGCGCCGAGGAGCTTAAGGACTTTCCGTCGCTCGACCGAAACGGTCTCGGGCATCGTCACGACGAGGCGATAGCCCCTCGCGGCCGCCACGAACGCGAGCCCGATCCCGGTGTTGCCGGACGTCGGCTCGACGAGAACCGTCTTTCCGGCACGGATCTTCCCGGCCTTCTCGAGGGCCTCGATCATCGAGACGCCGATCCTGTCCTTGACCGAATGGGCTGGGTTGAAGAACTCGAGCTTGGCCGCGACGGTCGCTCCTGGAGCGATACCCGCCGTCACGCGGTTCAGCCTCACGAGGGGCGTGTTTCCGATGAGTTTGGTGATGTCGTCTGCGATCTTCATGGAAATCTCCTTACGCCGGGCGCGGCGTTTGCCGCCCGACTAAATGACCCACGTCAGGGCGTCGCGCTCGGCCCGCACGGCCCCGGCAACCTCTCCGATGGTGATAGATGCAAGGACACCGCGATACTCTTCGTCGGCCCGATCCTCGAGTTTCCGGATCCACTTCGGAGTTCCCGGAGAGGCCGGGGCCGACCCCCGATGCGAGAAAGTCGACACGACGTCGAGAACAGACGCCTGCGAGGCTGCCGGCGTCACGCGGTATCCGCCGAGGCGACCGCGGCCCGCGACGACCCAACCGCTCCGGACGAGCGGAAGCAGGAGCTGGTGGACCGAGTCGCGAGAGAGCGACAGGGTACAAGCCAGCTCCGCCGAGGAGGTTCCGTTCGCGCGGTTTTCCAGCTCGATGAGGGCTTCGAGGGCTTTGATCTGGCGCCGGTTCAACATACTTGAAATCACATATCAACTATTTCATCATTAGTGTAATGCATCCCGAACTTCGGTCAAGAAGCCCTGGGAGAGCCCTTAAGGCGGCCGCCCCCCTCCTTTCGATCGTGCTCGCTGCGACCCCGGCGAAGGTTTCCGGCGCCGGGAGCCCGGCGCGGCAGGCCGACGAGCGGCGGACAGCCGTCGTCTCGGCGGTGGAGAAGATCGGCCCGGCCGTCGTGAACATCTCGGCGGAGCGGATCGTCCGTCCTCGCCCGGACCCGCTGGAGCAGTTCTTCTCCTTCGGATTTCCCGACCGACGCGAGCAAGGCATCAAGACCGAGTCGCTCGGCTCCGGCGTCGTCATCGACTCCACCGGCGTCGTCGTCACGAACGAGCACGTCATCTCCGGTGCGTCGCGCATCGTCGTGACGACCGCAGACGGGAGATCGTTCCAGGCCAAGGTCGAGGGGGCCGACGCCGACAACGACCTCGCCGTTCTGACCGTCGGCGCGAAGAACCTCCCGGCGGCGACGCTCGGTACGACGACGGACCTCATGATCGGCGAGACCGTCGTCGCGGTCGGCAACCCCTTCGGCCTTTCGAACTCCGTGACGAGCGGCATCGTCTCGGCGGTGCGAAGGACCGTACGGGGGGAGACCGGCCGGACCTACACGGATTTTCTCCAGACCGACGCCGCCATCAATCCCGGGAACTCGGGCGGGGCCCTCGCGAACATCCTCGGTGAGCTGATCGGGATCAATACCGCCATCGTCGGCGGCGCCAACACGATCGGCTTCGCGATCCCGGTCGAGCGCGCCCGCCGGATCGCCGACGAGCTCCTCCGGTTCGGCGAGGTGAAGCCCGTCTGGACCGGCCTGCGCGGGGCGACGGTGTCGGAGGGCGAAAGCCTCTCGTCACGGGGAAAAGGGTTCCGTGTCCGCTCCGTCTGGCCCGACTCTCCGGCCGGGAAGGCGGGGCTCGCCCCCGACGACGTCATCATCGCCGTGGACGGGCGGCGCGTCGATTCGCGCGAGGACTTCGATACGGCCGTCGTTTCCGCGGGCCCCGGAAAGCCGCTCCGCGTCGCCTACCGTCGAGGGGGGCGCGGCGCGACGACGACGCTGACGCCCTCCCGGGCCCCGCGGGACTTCGGCCTTACACTTCTCCGGCGCGAGATCGGCCTCAACGTGCACGTCGGCCCGGAAGGAGCCGTCGTCACCTCGGTCGTCCCCGGCTCGCCGGCCGACCGGAAGGGAATCGACCAGGGCGACCGCCTCTACACCATCGACAACGAGCCGATCGGCTCGCTCGACGACCTGAACCGGGCTCTCGAGGCGAGCTTCGGCCGGCGCGGTCTCGTCATGGTCGTCGTTCGCGAGGGGTACGGGTACACGCTCACGTTTCCTCTCGAGTAGCCTCGGGGGGACGGTGCCGTCCCCGGCTACTTCCGGGAGAGTGGACTCTCCGAGACGAGGATCCCCAAGAGGACGAGAGAGCCTCCCCAGAACTCGCGCCCGGAGAGCTGCTCGCCGAGGAAGAGCGCGGCGAGAAAGGCCGCGAAGACCGGTTCCAGGGCGTAGATGACAGCGGCGTGCGTCGCCGTCATCCGCGCCTGGGCCCACGTCATCAGGAGAAAAGTGAGGACGGTCGCCGCGAGCGACATCCAGAGAAGGAGCCCGAGAAACCGCGCGTCGACGTCGGGGAGCCGCGCCTCCGCCCTGAAAAGCGCCTCGGGCCGTCCCAGAAAGGGGTGGATGGCCAGGCGCAGCAGCAGGGCGACGGCCGCGGCGCACGCCGTCTGGCCGAAGGCGAACCACCGGACGTCGTGCCGCCCGCTCGATTCCGAGAGCCGGACGACGACGTAGGCGTACGAGACCGCCGTGACGAGGACCAGGAGATCGCCGGTATTGAGCCCGGACAGTTCCCTCGGCCACGCGAGGATGACGAAACCCGCGGTGGCCACAGCGAGGCCGGCAAGATTCTCGGGCGACGGGCGCTTCCTCGTGACGAGGAGCGCCACCGGCGCCGTCAGCGGAACCGAGAGGCCGGTGATGAACGCCGCCTTCGACGCGGTCGTGTAGACCTGTCC
Source organism: Acidithiobacillales bacterium (assembly GCA_050258155.1). Taxonomy (GTDB): domain Bacteria; phylum Acidobacteriota; class Thermoanaerobaculia; order UBA5066; family UBA5066; genus DAOMFB01. Next base: position 12,293 of record JBLMYG010000354.1, on the reverse strand, counting down.
GGCGAGCTGGAAGCCAATGCCGATTGCCGTCAGGCCGCCGACGACGAGGCTGTCGCGGAGGAGGCCCGGCGTCCGCGGGCGCCCCCGGGCGAAGAGGACGAGAATCACCGCCGCGATCGAGAAGCGGAGAAGAAGGAACAAGAGCGGCGGAGCCTCCCCGCTGGCGACGAGCTGGTTCACGACGAACGTCGAGCCCCAGATCGCCGTCACGAAGACCAGGACGAGATCCGCGGCGAGGGCCTTGTCACGCGGGCGGGCCGCCGTCATGGGGCGGTGATGATACGGGGATGCCGTAACATCCCGCCGCCATGGCCGGACCCCGTGTCCGCTTTGCGCCGTCACCGACGGGATCGCTCCACGTCGGTGGGGCGCGGACGGCGCTCTACAACTGGCTCTTCGCCCGGCGGCACGGCGGGACGTTCCTCCTCCGGATCGAGGACACGGACGTCGCGCGGAGCCGGACGGAGCTGACGCAGCAGATCCTCGACGCTCTCGGGTGGCTCGGTTTGACGTGGGACGAGGGGCCCTTCTTCCAGAGCGAGCGCCAGTCTCTCTACCGCGAGGCGGCGGAGAAGCTCCTTGCCGGCGGCAATGCCTACCGCGCCTTCGAGACGACCGAGGAGCTGGAGGGGATGAAGAGGGCCGCGGAGGCGACGGGAACGGCGTTCCGCTACCCGGGCGCCGCCCGGGCGATCCCGAAGGGCGAATCCGACCGGCGCGCCGCCGCGGGGGAGAAGTTCGTTCTCCGGCTCCGGGTGCCCGAGGAGCCGATCGTGGTGGACGACGTCGTCCAGGGGAGGACCGAGTTTCCGGCCGGAGCCCTCGACGACTTCGTCCTCCTCCGGTCCGACGGCCACCCCCTCTACCACTTCAGCGCCGTCGTGGACGACGTCGAGATGGGGATCACTCACGTCGTCCGCGGCGTGGACCACCTTCCGAACACGCCGAAGCACGTCGCCCTCTTCCGCGCCCTTGGCGCGCCCGTTCCGCTCTTCGCCCACCTCGGGATGATCCTCGGCCCCGACGGGAAGAAGCTCTCCAAGCGTCATGGCGCCGCCGGCGTGGAGGAGTTCCGCGGGCAGGGCATCCTGCCCGAGGCGCTCTTCAACTTCCTCGCCCTCCTCGGCTGGTCCCCTGGCGGCGACCGGGAGAAGATGACGGTAGAGGAGATGGTCCGTCTCTTCTCCCTCGAGCGAATCGGGCCGTCCCCCTCCCGTTTCGACTACGAGAAACTCCTCTGGCTGAACGGCCAGTACCTGCAGGAGATCCCCTCCGCCCGACTTCTCGAGCTTCTCACCTCCTTCGGCCTTCCGCCGTGCGGGGCGGCGACGCTTGAACGCGCCCTGCCGCTCCACCGGCCCCGGGCGCGGACGCTCCGCGAGCTCTCCCGGGCGCTCGCCGTCTACGGCGACGACCCGACCGAGTTCGACCCTGCCGGCCTGAAGAAGTTCGGGACGACAGAGAACGCGGCGCTCCTCCGGAGGTTCGCCCGGCGGCTCTCCGGCGTCCGGCCCTTCGCGCACGGTCCCCTCGAGGAGGCGGCCCGGGCTCTGGCCGGCGAAGCCGGGCTCTCCCTCGGGGCTCTCGCGCAGCCCGCGCGCCTCGCCCTCACGGGCGCTCTCGCCTCCCCGCCGCTCTTCGACCTGATCGAGGTCCTCGGCATGGAGACGGCCGGGCGGCGTCTTCTCGCCTTTGCCGACCGGATCGAGGGCCCCGCCCGATCTTCCCGAGGAGACCCATGAACGACGCGACACGAGCGCTCCCCGCTCCCGCGACCCCTGGCCGCGACTTCATCCGCGAGATCCTCGATGAGGACCGCCGCACCGGAAAGCACCACGGGCGCGTGGCGACGCGCTTTCCCCCCGAGCCGAACGGCTACCTCCACATCGGCCACGCCAAGTCGATCTGCCTCAACTTCGGCGTCGCCCTCGAGTACGGCGGCACGTGCAACCTCCGCTTCGACGACACGAATCCCCTCAAGGAGGACGTGGAGTACGTCGACTCCATCCAGGCCGACGTCCGCTGGCTCGGCTTCAACTGGGAGGACCGTCTCTACTACGCCTCCGACTACTTCGGGAAGCTCTACGAATTCGGGGAGACGCTCATCAAGAGCGGAAAAGCGTTCGTCTGCGACCTCTCGGCCGAGGAGGTCCGCAAGACCCGAGGCACGCTGACGCAGCCGGGAAAGAACAGCCCCTGGCGGGACCGGCCCGTCGCGGAGAACCTCGACCTGTTCCGGCGGATGCATGCGGGCGAGTTCCCCGACGGCTCCCGGACGCTCCGCGCGAAGATCGACATGGCTTCGCCCAACATTAACCTCCGCGACCCGGCTCTCTTCCGGATCCGGAAGGCCACCCACCACCGGACCGGCGACAGCTGGTGCATCTATCCGATGTACGACTACGCCCACGCGATCTCCGACTGGATCGAAGGGATCACGCACTCGCTCTGCACGCTGGAGTTCGAGGACCACCGGCCGCTCTACGACTGGTGTCTCGAGGCTCTCGATCTTCCCAACCGCCCGCGCCAGATCGAGTTCGCGCGGCTGAACCTGACGTACACGCTCCTCTCGAAGCGGAAGCTCCTCCAGCTCGTCCAGGGGGGACACGTCGGCGGCTGGGACGATCCCCGCATGCCGACGATCGCCGGCCTCCGCCGCCGCGGCTACACCCCCGAGGCGATCCGGGACTTCTGCGACCGGATCGGCCTTGCCAAGCGCGACAGCGTCGTCGACGTGGCCCTCCTCGAGCACTGCCTCCGCGAAGACCTGAACCGCCGGGCGCGGCGCTTCATGGGGGTTCTGGACCCGATCAAGGTGGTCCTGACCAACTTTCCTGAAGGAAAGGTCGAGGAGCTGGACGCGGTCAACAATCCGGAGGAGGCATCGCAGGGAACCCGGAAAGTCCCTCTTTCCCGCGAGATCCTGATCGAAAGAGACGACTTCCGCGAGGTGCCTCCGCCAAGGTACCACCGCCTGTCGCCGGGGCAGGAAGTGCGTCTCCGCTGGGCCTACATCGTGAAATGTCACGATGTCGTGAAGGATCCGGCGACCGGCGACATCGTGGAGCTCCGTTGCACGTACGATCCGGCGACGCGCGGCGGCGACGCGGGAGGAAGCCGCCGGGTGAAGGGGACCATCCACTGGGTCTCCGCGAGCCATGCCCTCCCTTGCGAGGTGCGCCTCTACGACCGGCTCTTCAGGGTGCCGGATCCCGACGATGCTCCGGCCGGAAAAGACTTCCTCGCGAACCTCAACCCGGACTCGCTCGTCGTGAAACGGGGGTGTCGCGTCGAACCCGCGCTTCGGGGGACGACGCCGGGCGACGTCTTCCAGTTCGAAAGGCTCGGCTACTTCGCCGTCGATCCGGACTCCGGGCCGGGGCGCCTCGTCTTCAACCGCTCCGTGTCGCTCCGGGACACCTGGGCCAGGATCGAGAAAAAGAGCCGCGGCGGCCCGTGACGGTGCGCGCCCGGCTCCTCCTCTGGGCCCCCGTGGTCCTGCTTCTCGCGTACGAGGCGTACCTCTCCGGGCAGTCGAGGCTGCCCGGCCTCGGAGTCGACGTTCCCCAGTTCGACAAGCTGGAGCACGTCGTCTACTTCTTCCTGGTGGGCCTAGCCGCCGTGCGCGCCGCACGCTTCGGCGAGTCGTGGGCCCGCGGCAAGACGGCGGTCTTCCTCGTCCTCCTCGCCGTCCTCTGGGGCTGCCTCGACGAGATCCACCAGTCTTACGTCCCCTACCGCGACGTCGAGATCGGGGACGTCGTCGCCGACACGGCCGGCGTCGCCCTCGCCGTCGTCTTCGGAGAAAGAATTCTTAGAAAGACAAGACTGGACCGCACGATCCGCTGACCCCGGGCGAGCAAGTGGCTGGGGGGCAGGGATTCGAACCCCGATAGCCAGATCCAGAGTCTGGAGTCCTACCGTTGGACGACCCCCCAACCGGGTCGAGAGGCCGCGGATTATCCGCGGCGCTCCACCGCGAGGTCAAACGACCTCCGCGTCGCTGGATCCGCCGCGGAGAGGGTCCGAAGGAGGGAGAACCCGGACCCGGGTTCTCCCTATCCAGCCAAAGACCTGAAGAAGGCGGCGAGAGCCTGCGGAAGGCCGGTCCCGTGATAGTTGACGGAGATGACCCCCTTCCCCTTCCCCACGGCCCTCGGAAGCAGCGCGGCCCGTGCGGCGACCTTCGCGGCCCCGCGCGGCCGGCCGGCGCGGCGCCGCGCCGCAGCGGCCCGCGGCCGCCCGCGACGTGCCCCTGCGCCCTTCTTCTTCGTCCGGAGGCGCGAGACGTCGGGCGGGCCGAGCCGGATGCCGAACCTCGTCCCGATGGTCTCGATCACCTTCTTGGCCTCGAGCGCCGGGTTCTGAGCCAGCATCTTCCGCGCAAAGGCAAGCGCTCCCGGGCGGTCGATGCCGAGCGTGACGCGAACGTCGCGGATCACCGCGGCCCCCACCGCCTTCGGGCTCACCTTGAACGCCTTTGCGATGGCCGATTTCACCTCGCGCTCGGTCAGCGCCTTGTTCTTCTTCAGGAGATCCACCACGAAGGAGCGGACCTTACCCGTGTCCAGAGCCATCTTTCAACGTCCTTTCTGTCGGGCCGCCGATGCGTCCAAACCATCCAATCCCACCAGAAAAGCGACCAAAAATCAACACCGGAATCGCCCGAGGGAGGAGCGGAGCTATCATCCAAAGCCATGCTCGAAGAATTTCGCAACGAACCGTTCACCGACTTTGGAAACGCCGAGAACCGGTCGGCTTTCGAGGCCGCCCTCGCCCGCCTGGACCGGAGCCGCGGCGCCGAGATCCCCATCGTCGTCGGCGGCCGCCGGCTCCGGACGAAAACCCTTCTCGACAACACGAACCCCGCCGACCGCTCCGAGGTCCTCTCGCGGCACCACCTCGCCGACCGCGCCACCGCGCTCCGGGCGATCGAGGCCGGCGTCCGAGCCCAGAAGGCCTGGCAGGAGCTCCCGGCGCGGGAGCGTGCCAGCGTGCTTCTTCGCGCGGCGGCCCGACTGCGCGAGAGGAAGCACGAGTTCTCCGCCACCATGGTCCTCGAGATCGGCAAGACCTGGCCCGAGGCCGATGTCGAGACATCGGAGGCGATCGACTTCCTCGAGTTCTATGCCCGGGAGATCCTCCGCTGGGGTGGCGAGATCCCGGTGACGCCTTTTCGCGGCGAGTTTCCGCAGACCCTTTACGTTCCCCTCGGCACGGGGGCCGTCATCCCGCCCTGGAACTTCCCAATCGCCATCCTGACCGGCATGACGACGGCCGGGGTCGTGACGGGAAACGCCGTCCTCCTGAAGCCCGCTTCCGACACGCCCCTCGTCGCCTGGAAGGTCTTCGAGCTCCTGGAGGAGGCGGGCGTCCCGGGCGGAGTTCTCAACTACGTCCCCGGCTCGGGCGGGGAGATCGGCGACTTCATCGTCGAGCATCCGCTCATCCGCTTCATCGCCTTCACCGGCTCGAAGGAGGTGGGCCTCCGGATCAACCAGAAGGCGGCCCAGCAGGCGCGGGGGCAGCTCTGGATCAAGCGGACGATCCTCGAGATGGGAGGGAAGGACTTCATCGTGGTCGACGAGGACGCCGACTTCGACTTCGCCGTGGCGCAGACCGTGGCGTCGGCCTTCGGCTTCCAGGGACAGAAGTGCTCGGCCTGCTCGCGGGCCATCGTCCACAGGCGGCTCTACCGGCGGTTCGTGGACGCCGTCGTGGCCCGGACGAAGAAGCTTGTCGTCGGGCCGCCCCGCGACTGGAAGACGAACGTCGGGCCGGTCGCCTCGGAGCGGCAGCTCAGGACGGTCTCCGACTACATCCGCATCGGCAGGCGCGAGGCGCGGCTCGGAGCCGGCGGCACCTGGAGCGGCCGGACCGGGAACTTCGTCACGCCCACTGTCTTCTTCGACGTCAAGCCGCGGCATCGGATCTTCCGGGAGGAGATCTTCGGGCCCGTCCTCGGGATCAGCGAGGCGAAGGACCTCGACCACGCCATCCGGCTGGCCAACGAGAGCGAGTACGGCCTGACCGGCTCGTACTTCGGGCGCGACCGGTACCGTATCGAGGAGGCCAAGCGCCGCCTCTTCTGCGGAAACCTCTACATCAACCGGAAGTGCACCGGCGCCCTCGTCGGCGTCCACCCCTTCGGCGGGTTCAACATGTCCGGGACGGACAGCAAGGCCGGAGGCCGCGACTACCTCGGGCTCTTCCTCCAGGCGAAGTCGATTTCAGAAAAGCTGCTCTCCAGATAGCCTCGTTCTCAGGACGAAGGCTTCTTCAGCGTCCGGACGTAGAGAACGACCTGATCGATCTCCTCTGCGGAGAGCGTCCGGCCCCACGGCGGCATGAGCGGCGAAAGGCCGACCCCCGAACCACCGCGCCGGATGGCGTCCGCGAGGTCGGTGTCGCTCTTCTTCTTCTGGAAGGCCGGATCGGAGAGATCTCGCGGGCGGGGATCCAGGTTGAAGGCATTGAAGCCGTCCCCACCCCCGGTTTCACCGTGGCAGGTCTCGCAGTAGTGCCGGAAGACCTGTCTCCCCAGCCGCAGTTCATACGAAGGGCCGGCCGAGGCCGGGGGAACGGCGGGAGAGGCCGGCGTCCGGGAGCAGCCCGCGACCGAGAGAAGGAGGGCCGCGGCGAGCGGGGACGTCGGCGACATTCTCACCTTCCACCTCCGGCCCTCTTCGCCTCGGGGGGCGCTTTGAGCGTCTCGAGATAAGCCGTCAGTCGAAGGGCATCGATGTCTTTGAGTCCGTAGTTCGGACACCGGACGTCGGCGCGCCAGCGCTGCGGCCCCTTCAGCCAGTCGTAGATCCATCCCGGCTTCAGACGGGTCGCCGTGTCGGTCAGCGGGGGTCCGTAGTAGCCGCCCCCGGCGTTCCCGATGAGATGGCAGGCGCGGCAGCCGAGCTCCACGTAGAGTCGCTGGCCCTCGCGCGGGTCGGCGTCCGCAGGAGGCTTCCCGGCAAAGGGGTCCTCGGGGATCGCCGCGTCGACCCAGAAGCTCTCGATGGCATCGGCCAGCCGGGTCGCGTCGTCGCGTGACATCCGGAAGATCGGCATCCGGTCCTGGAGGACCGGCCGGATCGAGGTGGCCAGGAGCAGGTATCCGACGAGCCACTCGCGCCGGACTTTGCTCCCCTCGTACGTGAGCGGGGCGGTCGAGATGTCGCCCCCGCGGTCCCCGATCTGGTGGCAGGAAAGGCACCGGTACCGATCGATGAGCTTTCCCGTCTCTCCGCCCGGGAGGACTGCGGGCGGCTGTTTCGGCGTGTACCGGTACGCTTCCGGGACCGGGCGAGCCCCCATGGCGAGGAGAGCCGTCACGATCGCTTCCTTGTCCTCCGGCGAGAACCCGAAAGACGGCATCTTCAGACCCTGGGCGAAGGAGCGCGGGGCCTCCAGCTTTGCGGCGAGCCAGGCCGGGAGCGTCCGCGGAAGGTCGGTGCGTTTTCCGAAGTCGAGGGACGCGGGCTTCTTGTCCCCGATGCCGTCGAGCGTCGGACCGAACCTCTCGGTCTCGGATGCCGGGAGCGGACCGTGGCAGGCGAAGCAGCCGAGCTTTCGAAAGAGCTTCTCGCCCCGCTCGGCCACCGACTGGTTGGGACGAAGCGGCTCCAGGATCTCTTTCGGGGCGTCGAAGTCGCGGAACTCGTCCTCGAAATAGGCCACCACGTCGCGCGACTCCGCCTCCGTGAAGCCGTACTGCGGCATGCGGGTCTTCGGGTTGAACGAGTGCGGGGATCGAATGAACGCCAGAAGCCAGCCGCGTGAGGCGGTCGAAGCGATCTTCGACAGCTCGGGCGCCGAGCCGTTCCCCTTCCCCTCGACCGTGTGGCAGCTGATGCACATGGACTCCCGGAAGATGGTCTTGCCGTTCGCCGCGTTTCCCGCCGGCTCTGCCGAAGCCGCTTGGACCGCGGCGGCGAGGTCCTCCGGGACTGGCCGGGCGAACAGGGCGTTGGCCAGCTCGTCGATCTCCCCGTCCGCGAGCTGAAAGTTCGGCATCGTGGCGTTCGGGTCGATCCCCCGCGGGTTCTTCAGCCAGCGCCGAACCCACTCGCCTCCCGTCTTGAGGGGGAGCGTGTCGATCGGCGGCGCCTCGGACCGGAAGGCCTCCTGGCCCCGAACGACGTGGCACGCATAGCAGCTGAAGCGCGACATGAGGGCCCGGCCGCGGGTCAGGCGCAGCGCGCCGGAAACGTTCTCCGATCCGTGGCAGCGCCCGCAGCCGGACTCGATGTAGGGCGCCGGCGTCATCGGCGGTCCGGCGTCCTTTGCCGTTCCATGAGCCTCCCGCTCCGAGGTCGCGAGACCCTGTCCGCCGTGGCAGGAGGTACAGCCCATCCGCTCGAAGCCGTCCGGCGTGTGCTCGGTTCTCGGGTGCGTCCGGAAGGGCTCCGGTGCGTCCCCCATGAGCGGATCGGAAACGCCGAGGTGGCATGTCGTACAGCGGTCGACACGGTCGTCGAAGTTCCGCAGCCAGATCTGGTGGATGGCAACCGGCCGGCTCTCGTACTCACGCGCCGCTTTCTGGCTCCTCGCACGTTCGGCCCCGAGCCGGGCGAACCGGCGCTGGAGCGACCGGTACGGCCGCAGCGCGTTCTTCGCCGGCGAGATCGCGAGGACGGCGAGGAACAGGAGGCTCGAGACGGCGAAGAGGCGGCGGAGCGGCACGGATCCTCCCTCAGAACGTCGCGCCGGGAGCCCACGGCCAGACGAAAGACCAGCCCGGACCCCGGAAGAACGTCCCGATGATGGTCAGGAGAGAGGCGACGACGACGAACCAGGTCATGATCCATTCCGGGAGCGTGACGGCAGCGAGCAGGCGGCGCAGCCGCCCCCTCTTTCCGCCGCCTCGGGCCGCGAACATCGCGGCACCGATGGCCAGCGTCGGGACGACGATCGGCCAGCAGCGGAAGGCGGAGAAGAGGAGAAGGACGGCGCCCAGCACGACCGCGAGAGCGACGTCCTTCCGGAGACTCTCCGTCTCCCAGAGCGGCCGGGCGGCCAGGTTGATCCGGGCGTAGGGGATGACGACGAGAGCGAGGACGACGAGCGTCGGGAGCAGCACGCCCGCGACGACGGGAGGGAAGTAGTGGAGGAGTTCCTGGAGGCCGAGGAAGTACCAGGGCGCCTTGGCCGGGTTCGGGGTCTCGACGGGGTTGGCGATTCCCTCGAGCGGCGCGTCGACGAGCAGAGCCACGACGGCGAGGGCGACCACGACGAGCTGGAAGAGGATCACCTCCCGGACGATCAGGTGGGGAAAGGTCATCACGTACTTCTCTTCGCGGCGGCGGACGGCCGGGCGGATGTCCGGCCGGACCAGAGCCACCCGGCGCGGCACGGCGAGGGGGTCCGTCGACTCGACGAGCTTGAGAGGCGTCGGCCCGCTCACGGACGCACCTCGGAATCGCCGGACGCCCCGTCCTCCTCTGGCGGCCCCTGCACGCCTCCGTCCTTCCGGATCCGCCAGATGTGAACCGACACGAAGAGGACGAGGGCGACGGGGAGGAGGACGCAGTGGAGGACATAGAAGCGGAGGAGGGCGTTCGCGGAGACGATGTTCCCCCCGAGGAGGAGGAAGCGGAGCTTCTCGCCGACGATCGGCGCCGTCCGGGCCATGTTCGTTCCGACGGAGACGCCCCAGAACGCCAGCTGGTCCCACGGCAGGAGATAGCCGGTGTACGAGAGAAGGAGCGTCAGGATGAGGAGGACCACGCCGACGACCCAGTTGAACTGGCGTGGAGGCCGGTAGGCGCGGTGGTAGAAGACGCGCAGCATGTGAAGGAAGGCGGCGAAGACCATCAGGTGCGCGGCCCACCGGTGAAGATTCCTGAGGAAGAGGCCGTCGTCGACGACGAAGGCCAGCTCCTTCATGTCCCGGTAGGCCTGCGGAACCGAGGGGTGGTAATAGAACATCAGGAGGATCCCCGTCGCGATCAGGACGAGCGTCGCGACGAGCGTCACGCCGCCGAGCCAGAACGTGTGCGTGAAGCGAAGCGTCTTCTCGCGCACCTTGACCGGGTGGACGTGCAGGAAGAGGTTCTCGAAGATGACGAGGGACCGGTTCCGGTTCGTCCCTTCGATGCCGTGCCGGACGATGGAGCGCCAGACGGCGGTGGCGCGGAGGCGGTCGAGAAGCGCGGCCTCGAAGCGTGCGCTCATGCTTTCAGCACCTTTCCGCGCGGAATGACCACGCTGGTGTCCACGACCAGGCTTCCCTTGTCGTCGAGCCTCACCTCGAGCCATGGCAGGGGGTGCGGGGCCGGTCCGTGCGTGACGTTTCCCTCCAGGTCGAAGCGGCTTCCGTGGCAGGGGCATGCGATCGCGTTCTCGTCCGAGACGTACCGCGTGATGCAGCCGAGGTGCGTGCAGACGGCCGAGAGCGCGTAGATCCCGCCGTCCCCTCCGACGACATAGGCCCTCCTCTCGCGGTTGAACCGGACCGTTCCGTCGGGGTAATCGAGAGGGCTCCCCGCGTTGAAAGTCGTCGGGGGCTCGAAGAGGACCTTGGGCTTCAGAAAATCGAGCGTCACGACGCCCGAGCCGGCGGCGGCCACCGCGCAGGCGGCGACGCCGAAGCGGGTGAAGAGGTCGCGCCGGGTCGGATCGTCGGCGCCGGCGGACGGCTTTTCGGAAGGCTTCTCGGGCGCGTCAGGCACGGGCCACCTCCCTCACGTCGAAGCTCTGCATCGTGATCGTTCCGGCAGGGCAGCGGGCGGCGCAGAGGCCGCAGCGGATGCAGGTCTCCTCGTCCTTGATCAGGATCGATCCTTCGGGCCGGCCCTCGACGAGGAGGGGGGCCAGCTCGCGCGCTCCCGGCGGCAGATCCCCGACCCAGGCCGACGGAAGGATCTCGATGCAGTCTTCCGGACAGATGTCCTGGCAGCCGCCGCACAGGAGACACTCGGTCCCCTCGTCCGCACTCTCCTCGAAGATCGTGTTCGTCCAGCAGTGGAGGCAGCGGCGCCCCTCGAGGCGGGCCTCGCGCTCGCCGAAGCACTCCTCGACCTCCGCGATGCCGATCCGCCGCGCGATGGGGCGCGTCGGCGGCTTCTGCCGCGGGATCCCCTCGTAGTCCCACGGCCGTTCGTAGCCGTCGTGGATCTCGATCTCGACCTCGGTCTCGGCCTCGGGCCGCGGCCCGCCGCGGAGGTACGTGTCTATCGAGCGCGCCGCCCGCCGGCCGTCGGCGATGGCATTGATCGCGATCCTTGGGCCGAAGGCCGCATCGCCGCCGGAGTAGACGCCCGGCGCTGAGGTCGCCAGGGTCTCGGGGTCGATCGTGATCCTCCCCCGCGCCGCATCGATGCCGTCCTCGGGCCGGAGGAACGAAAGGTCGGCCGTCTGCCCGATCGAGACGATGACCGTGTCGGCCGGAACCAGCGTCTCCGAGCCGGGGACGAACTCCGGGGCGAAGCGCCCCGTGTCGTCGAACACGCGCGAGACGGCGAGGAATTCGACGCCCGCCGCCGTCCCCTTCTCGCCCACGATCCGGCTCGGCCCGACGCGGTGACGGAACCGGATCCCCTCGCGAAGGGCTTCCTCGACCTCCTCGGGAGCGGCCGGCATCTCGGCCTCCGACTCCAGACAGCAGACGGTCACCTGGCGCGCCCCGAACCGGACCGCGCTGCGCGCCACGTCGAGCGCCGCGACGATGGAGAGATTCCGCTGGAGATTCTCCTGCTCGCCGCCGCGAGCCGCGGTCCGCGCCACGTCGAGGGCCACGTTGCCGCCGCCGATCACGACGACGTTCGAGCCCATCTCCACCTTGTAGCCGAGGTTGATGTTGAGGAGATAGTCGATGCCGCGCAGCACGCCGTCGAGCTCCATCCCGGGCACGGCGAGGTCCCGGCTCCGCGTCGCGCCGATACCGAGAAAGATCGCCGCGAACCCCTGGCGCCGGAGGTCGGCGAGGGAGACGTCCCGTCCGAGGCGTGTGTTCGTGACGAGCTCCACGCCGAGCGAGAGGATCGCGTTGATCTCGAGCTGGATGAGCGCCCGCGGCAGGCGGTACTCCGGCACGCCGAGCCGGAGCATCCCCCCCGCGACCGAGGCGGCCTCGAAGATCGTGACCGGATACCCCATCAGCGCGAGGTCATGGGCGCAGGAGAGTCCGGCCGGCCCCGATCCCACGATCGCGACGCGTTCGGAAAAGCGACCTTTCCGTCGGCCGTAGATCTCCGAAAGGACCGACAGGTCGATCATGCTCTCCACGCCGAAACGCTCCGTGACGAAACGCTTCAGGGCCCGGATCGAGATCGGAGCGTCCAGCTCGCCCCGGCGGC
>JBLMYG010000353.1:0-8456 GCA_050258155.1 Acidithiobacillales bacterium | reverse complement strand
TCAAGCGGCTCCGCGAGAAGGGGCACCGAATCACCCTGCTCAACGAGAAGCAGTTCTGGCGGCTGGCGGGTCGCAGAGGAGCCTGATCCCCGCGAGACCTCAGCCGACTCCGTCGGACACGCCTCGGCATGCGGAAGCGCGGACCGACCAAACTCCTACGGCCGGTGGACGACCCGGGTAGAGCGATGACCGCCACCCCCGATCACGGGAGTTCGACTCTGCGGCTCAAGACCTGGCCTCCCGTCCCGCCATAGACCGTCGCGGGAGTCTTTGGGTCGATCGCGACCGCGAAGAAGTTGGACGGTTGACCCCCGACGGAGCTCCAACTCGCGGCGCCGTCCATGCTCTTGAAGAGCCCGGCGTTCGTCCCGGCATAGATCGTCGCGGGCGGGTTGGGGCCGATCGCGAGGCAATGGATCAGCGCGGGAGAGTCAGGCCGCCGCTGGCCACTGTCCAGCTCGCGCCCCCGTCCGAGCTCCGGAAGATGCCGGCCGTCTGCGTGCCCGCGTAGAGGGTCGAGGACGAAGCCGGGTCGATTGCGAGGGCAGCGACGAGCAGAGCGCCGAGGCCAGCGCTCGAGGCCGTCCGGCTCGCCGCCCCGTCGCTGCTCTTGAAGACCCCGCTGTTGGTTCCGGCGTAAACCGCGGCGGGACCGCCTGCGCGGCAACACGATCCGAGAGCGACGCGAGCATCGCGGCGGCGAGCAGCGTCCGGGCGGCCGGAGACCGAGGCATTGTCACGAATCCGGTCGCCCAGCCTGCTTCAAGGGAGAGGCCCGCGGGCCCGACTCTCTCGTGAGCCCGATCACATCCGAAAGCGACGAGACGCGATAGTTAGGCGCTGCGAGCGGCGGCTCACCGCCCCGGTCGATCCACGCCACGTTGCAGCCGGCGCGACGCGCGCCGTCGGCGTCCCAACCGTTCGAGGTGACGAAGAGGGTGCGGGCCCGGCCGGCTTCGTGGTCGAGGAGGGCGTACACGCGGGGGTCCGTCTTGTAGACACGGACATCGTCGGCCGAGAGGATGCGATCCACTTCGAGGCCTGCCGCCTCGATCGCCGTCGTGATCATGGCGTGCGTTCCATTGGAGAGAATGGCGCGGCGCGTCCCCGCGGTCCGAAGCGCCTCGAGCGTTGCACGGGCGTCTTCGAAGGCCGGAACGGTCAGCCACAAGCGAGAGAGATCCTGTCGAACCCGCGAGGAGAGCTCCGGCGCCACGTCCTCGAGGGCGAGGAGGGTGACGCGGTCCCAGGGCACGTAATCGCCGTCTCGATTGATCCGCCAGCTTCGCTCGAGCTGCGCTTTGCGCCACCGGCCGAGAAGCTCCTCCGCCTCCGGGCCCACGGCCGGCCGCATGGCGGCGGCGAGCCCGGAGATGTCGAGCAGCGTCCCATACAGGTCGAAGGCGACCAGGTCGAAGGTTCTCATCGGGGCGTATTCGCCGTCAGGTCCACTCTACCCCGGCCCGGAGGCCCCCCGAGCTCATCGGCCGGAATCAGGGAAGCCGGCCGGGAACCTGCTCCCTTCCCGTTCCGTATCGAGACTCAGGAAATGGACTCCACCAGAAGGACCGCCCGACTCGCCGGGCTGCTCTACCTCGTGAGCAGCATCCCCGGCTTCTTCGCGTTGCTGTACGTCCCCGGAAAGCTCGCCGCGGCGGCGGGGGACGCCACGGCGAAGGCCGATCGCATTCGCGCCTCCGAGGGCCTTCTCCGCATGGGCATCGGGGCCGAACTGGTCGGCACGACCATCTTCATCTTTGTGGCTCTGGTCCTCTATCGGCTGTTCAAGCCGGTGAGCGAGGGACACGCCCTGGCGATGCTGGTCCTGATCCTGCTTTCCGTACCGATCTCGTTTCTGGACGTCCTCACCGAGATCGCCGCGCTGGACTTCGCCGGCGGCGGCGCGAAATATCTATCGGTCTTCGACGCCCATCAGCGCGACGCCCTGGCGTACCTGTCCTTCCATCACCACTACCTCGGGCTGACCGTTGCCGAGATTTTCTGGGGGCTCTGGCTGTTTCCCTTCGGGATCTGCGTGATCCGATCGCGCTTCATCCCGCGCTTCCTCGGCATCCTTCTGATGATCGCGGGCTGCGGCTACGTCGCCAGAGCCTTTTCCGAGCTCGTTCTTCCGCAATACGCGGACGCGGTTGGCCAGGTCGCGAAGATTCTCACCGCTCTGGAAACGCCGATCATCTTCTGGCTCTTGATCTGGGGCGCGAAGCCGCAGCCCGTCGCCGACGTCCCTTCTCCCCCGCGCGCGGGGGAGAAGGTAGGATGACTCGTCGCCGCTCTTCTTCTATCTCTTCTCGACGGCGATCGTGATCTTGAAGCCGTCGGGATCGGTCAGGGAGATGTCGCGCACGCCCCAGGGCTGGTCGGTCGGCGGGTGGTCCAGCCTTCCGCCCCGCGCCTCGATCGCCTCCGCGAGGGCGTCGATGTTCTTCTTCGTCAAGCAGACGATCCGGAAGCCCTCTCCCTTGTTCCTGTCGCGCCCTTTCCTCCAGTCGTCCTGCCCGATCATGAACGACACGTCGCCGGCCCGGAGAGACACGCCGACGACCTTTCCGTCGTCCTTCCAGGTCTCTTCGACTTCGAATCCCACGACGTCGCGGTACCACGCGAGGCTCTTCTCGAGGTCGTTCACCGTGAAGCTCGGCGACGCGTCGCTCAACGAGAGCGACCGGGTTGCGGTGCTGGACTTCCTGGGCGCGGACTTCGCCCCGGCGGGAGATTTCTTCTTCGCGCGAACGGTCTTCGGCGGCTTTCTTGCGGCCATATCTTCCCTCCAGGCGGAGGAGGCTATGACCGCGAGAGCTCTTAGTCAAAGCAGTGGCCGCTTGCCCCTCCCCGGTCCGCTGGCGGAGAGGTTGCGCGAGGAGGTCCTCCCGGCCTTCCTGCTCCTCCGTTCGCCGGGAGCCGGGCTGGCTTGGGGTCCCCTTCGCCCATCTGCTGCTTCCGGACTACTTTCGCACCGAGTTGACAGTCGCCAAGGCCCTCGGCGTCCTGGCTCTGCTGCAAGGCCCGGGAGTTCGCGTACTTCGGGTTCGCCATCACGCTGGTCTCGGCCGCGATCGCGCGCCGCGGCGACATGGCCCACCTGATCTCGATGCTCTCGAGCGACGTCGTCATGCACACGGACGGCGGCGGCAAGGCTTCGGCGCTTTTTCTTCGGATCTACGGGCCGGAAAACGTCGCGACGGCAACCGTGAACGGATTGCGAAGGCTTCTCTCCTTGAACGTGCAGCAGCGGTTCGTGGAGATCAACGGGCAGGCCGGCGTCGTGCGCTATCAGGATGGGCTACCGCAGTCCGTGTTCACCGTGGAGGCGAGGGACGGGCGGATCCACGCGATCTACATCGTGACGAACCCCGAGAAGCTGTCCCATCTGCCGCCGCCGCCCTCGTGAGCGCCGGGCCGCCTACTCCTCTCCCCCAGTCTTCTGGGGGAGAGGCGGGGTGAGGGGGCGGAGAGAGGATGTTCTGGATGAGCTATCCCAGAACTTAAGGGTCTTCGCCAAAGGGGGCACGGCACCGGAGACTCTCCCCGGTCAGCTCGCGGACAAACGCGGCTTCTCTTCCTCGTGGCTCCTCCAGCTCGCAACGATCGATGGAAGGGCCGGTAAGTCCGTCGGCAAGAGATCGGGAACGAGCGATCTCTCCGGCCAATACCGGAGCCAGCCACGCTCTCCCCACAGGAGATGCCAGAGGGTCCCCACTGATCGAGCTCCCGCGAGGATCCCGGTTGAGCTCTTCATCCGACAGCTCGCCCGCCGCCTTCAGCAGCCGCCGGTAGTCGGCTCCTCCAAGGACCGCCATCTCCAAAGCCACCACCCACGCGATGTCCGCGGCCTCTCGCGCGGCGCGAGGGAAGACCCTGCTGCTCCCCAGCAGATCATCACCAACCGAGCCGCGGCTTCACCGGATCGACGCTCCGCTCGGCCCCGGGGCCGGCTCAAGGGACCGGCTCGCGCACGGGCTGCCCCGCGGCCCCTGACGTGCCGGTTTCGGCACCCACAAAGAAGATGTCGTAGACGGGCCGCTGTGAGACTGTCAAGCCGCCGAGCCACATCGCCGCTCTGTAGCGAAACAGGTTTCCGAAACGATCGCGGCGCAAAGACGGAGAATAGTCGACACCGATCGCGGTCACCGAGGACAGCGCGAGCGGGCCGATCTCGCTAGACTGGGAGATGCCGTCATGGTTTACGTCCACCCACAGCATCAGTTCCCACCAGATTGGGTCGGCCGCATCGATAAGGCCGTCAGCGTTGAAGTCGAGTTCCGCCAATGCCTGGAACCCGTTGGTCGCCTCACGCCCATCCCGCAGGAAGGTATGGTTGCCGAACAGTTCGCGCCCGTCCGTGACAAAACCGTCCGCGTTCCGATCGAGCCAAAGGAAAGCCAATGGCCTGGCGGCTGCGGTCCAACCGATCTGATCTCTCACACCATCGCCATCGATATCGAATTGGACTCCATCAGCCGCGTCCGTTAGCTCGTACGGCAGCAGTCCGAGGTTCAAGACGATCGGACTGTTGCAGTCAGGCGTGTACACTGGGCAATACTTGAGTGGAGGAGGCGGGGGCGGCTCCGGCTCTGAAGGGAGATGGTTTATCGAGTCTGCCTTCAAACATTCGTTAGACTGGATCGCTCGATCGTACCCAGCCGACTGAGCCATCACATAATTTCGGCAAGGGCAATCGGCTGCTATGACTCCCTTGCATTGGTCACTCAGGCCCAAGAAGTGGCCGAGCTCATGGGCCAGATTGTCGGTCAGCGTCCCCTGAGTCGCCGCACATATAATGTCCTGCCCATTAACCCGCGCATATTGGGTACACGGTCACCCGATTCGTAGTTGTGTTGAAGGAGCCGCAGGCGTCGGTGAAGCTATTACCTGAGACGTACGATACAGTCACATTCACTGAAGAGGCAGCCCCCGAGAAAGCGGGTATATTCCCCGGAGTACATGAGCCATTCCACATGCTCATGGCATCGCTTAACGACGACGCGCTGCCGGTCGGGGGCATTGCCGCCGGATCCCATGCGACGTGGACAGAGTCCGGCATTTCCGTTACCCCTCGCAGAATCCCAGTGCAATCCTGCCCGGGGAGGGCAACTGACGCGAGGCAGCCAGCAGCTAATAAAATGGTGCCGCGCCACCCGCGTCGATTCATGGCTCTCTCCTCGGAGCAATGAACCAATTGTGCAGGCGCGAGCGAACGGCCTGAATGTCGATACCCTCTAAAGACGAGTCCGACTCGACATATCGCCTCGGAAACGCGACGCGGCCATCCGTGGTTACCTTGACGAAATCGGCGGGCGTTACGGGAATCAGAACGTTCTTCTCGGATCCGAATGGAGCATTTCCTGTCACCAGCTGCCGGTCACCGATTGACGGCGGCTCATAATCGTCGTCCTTCTTGCAGATCTGCTTCCCCGCGACACTGAGGTTGCCCGTGGGAAAGAACTCGTAATAGACCGGTAGTCCTGCTCCCTTGTAGACGTTCTCCGGAACGGCCGCCACGAGCTGGCCGGGAATGCCTTGGAAGAAGCCTGCCCGCGATCCCACGACACGCGTGACAGCGACGATGTGGGCCGAGCGGAGCGCTCCGGCGAACGTCGTGCGATCCTGATCGGCGTTGCGTTGATCGATCAGAATCCTCCCTACGCGAATGCAGCCACGTTCGACGGGAAGATTCAGCATGGCCTCGATATCTCTTCGGATAGCCGGCAAGAACACGTCGGCTCTGAGGGACCCGTCCGGGTTTGCAGCGACGTCTGCCGCGACCCACAAAGGAACGGTCGATTCGCTCTCCCCCAACGTGTCGGGGACTCCTTGGGAGTCCAGCTGTGCGCCGTTGAACGCCGCCATGAAGCAGAGGGTGAGCCCGATGAGCTGGTGGGCCATGTCGTCTCCTGATCTAGAAGGCAGGTTACGCCATCTTGGCCTCTTCCAGCCGGCCCGGTTGGGATGAACTGCGAGACGACGATCACGAACCGTCAACCTGAGTTGGCCGGCCGCTTCGGGCTTCTTGTCCGTCTCGCGCAGCCGCGGCGCTGGCGCATTTTTTCCCCCGGGCGGGTCCGGAGGCGCAGGAGTTCCGCTGTTTCCCCTGGCCTTCCACGAGAGCGGAAAGGTCGCCCTGACTTCCAGATTTCCGCGAGTCCCGAATCAACGCCTTTCCAGAAGCTTGAGACAACGCCGCGCCTTGTCGACGGCCGAGTTGAACGCCGAGTAGACTCAGACTCGGCTCGCCCGATGAAGGACCATTTCCAAAGCCACCACCCTCGCGATGTCCGCGGCCGCTCGCGCGGCGCGAGGGAAGGCTCTGCTTCTCCCGCAGCAGGTCATCACGAGCCCCGAAACGAAGCTTCAGTACCGAATCGACAGCCTGCTCGGCCAGGGAGGGTTCGGACAGGCGTACCTCGCGACCCGGCTCACGCGCTCGCGCGCGGTCCCGGCCGTCGTTGCGATCAAGGCGAGCGAGCCCATCGACGGCTGGCTGCGCGAGGCGTATTTCGGGCAAATTCTCGAGGGGCATTCACGGGCGATGGCGCGCTTGCCGCCTCGACGAAGCTTGATCCGCTCGTAAAAGCGGCGCATCTCGGGGTCCTTGGCGATCAGGATCCAGGAGCTCTCCACCAGGACGCTGCGAAGGACCGGGTTCCCCTGGCGGGTGATGTGGCCGTGGCGGATGCGTTCGCCGCTGGAGTGTTCGGAGGGAGTCAACCCGGCGTAGGAACTGAACGCTTCGCCGTCGGGGAATCGGGAAAAGTCCACGATCTCCACGACCAGAGTCAGTGCCGTCAGCCAGCCGATGCCGGGAATGGTCGACAGCAGCTCCACGATCGACGCGTAGTCTTCGCAGCGGGCCATCTGCCGTAGCTCCTTGGTCAACGCATCCACGCGCGCTGCAACCCGTAACCAAACGGACCTGTCTCGTAGACGCTATGCACCCGGCATCCCTTCAACCGGGTCAGCAGCCCGTTGAGCGCTTCTCTCTTCGGCGGAAAACTCGCGCTCAGCAACCTCTCCCCCCCAGACCGAGCCGTCACCTGCCACGAAGTCTTCGAGACATCCAACCCCAGAAAAACCTCCGACCCCCGCGTAACACGAAGTCCCTCTCGCATGGTCACCCCCCTCTTCCTTAGGGTGCCACGCCGCCCCACCCCCGTTGACTCCTCACCCACGCACCGAACATAGCGATTGATTCTCTGATTCTCTGGCAGGGCGACTGGCCTCAGGGCCTCGCGACAATCCAGGTCGAGGCTCATCGGAATCGCGCGACTCGCCGAGGCTCGAGGTCCGGGACGCCATGCACCGTGCCTGCCTCGCTCGTCACCCCTGCCGCATCCCGATTGGCGAGGTCGCACTCCGTCCGGCGGAGACGACTCTTCCTTCGCGCGGCCCGCCCCGGCGAGACTCGAAACCAGCTCCGCGTGGACGAGAAGCCCCGAGCCCCGGCTCCAGAGACTCGTCGCCGTCCTGCGGGACGACCTGAAGAAAATCGGAAAATCAGGTCTGACCCCAACTATGATCCCCGCGGTCCGGAGGTGACGGGATGAGAAGGATCTTTGCACGTTGGCTCCCGGTCGCGGCGCTTGCCGCGGCGGGGCTGGTGGCGGTCGGAGCGGCTCCCGGCGGCGACGACTTCCAGTGGCTCGAGGACGTCCAGGGCGAGAAGGCCCTGGCGTGGGCGAAAGAGCACAACGCGAAGACGACCGCCCTTCTCGAGGCCCGGCGCGAGTACAAGCCCATCTACAAGCGCACGCTCGAGATCCTCGACTCGAAGGAGAAGATCCCCACACCCGATCTCCTGGGCGAGACTGTCTACAACTTCTGGAAGGACGACGCGCACGAGCGCGGGATCTGGCGGCGAACGACGCTCGCCTCCTATCGCACGGCCGCCCCGCAATGGGAGACGGTGCTCGACGTGGACGCGCTCGCGAAGGCCGAGGGCGAGGCCTGGGTCTTCCACGGCGCGCAGTGCCTCCCGCCGGCTTACGCGCGCTGCATGGTCAGCCTCTCGCGCGGCGGCTCGGATGCCTCCGTCCAGCGGGAGTTCGACACCAGGACCAAAGACTTCGTGCCCGGTGGCTTCTCTCTCCCGGAGGCCAAGTCGGCCGTCGCCTGGCGCGACGAGGATACGCTCTGGGTCGGCACGGACTTCGGGCCCGGCTCGCTGACATCGTCCGGATATCCCCGGATCGTGAAGCTCTGGAAGCGCGGCGCGCCGCTCTCCGCGGCCAAGACGATCTTCGAGGGCAAGGCGGAAGACGTCGCCTCGGCCGGGTCGAGCGAGATCTTGTGCGACGGCCGGTACGACCTCGTCACCCGGGTTCCGGCGTTCTTCCGCCAGGAGACGTTCCTGCTCCTGGGAGACCGCCTGGTCAAGCTCGACCTGCCCGAGGACGCGCGCGTGCGCGTCTTCTTCCGCGACCGGCTCCTCTTCTCGCTGC
>JBLMYG010000352.1:0-11058 GCA_050258155.1 Acidithiobacillales bacterium | reverse complement strand
CGCTGCACCGCTACTTCGAGGAGGCTTACGGCTATGCGGTCTTTCCGACCGTCGGGAAGGCCGCTCTCCTCCTGGGGGGAGCGTATGGGACGGGAAAGGTCTACGAGCAGGGGAACCTGATCGGGAATGCCACCATCTCGAAGGCGAGCGTCGGCTTCCAGGTGGGAGGTGAGGCCTACAGCGAGATCATCTTCTTCCGGAACCGCTGGGCCCTCGAGAGGTTCGAGAAGGGTGATCTGGCGTTCCACGCGGAGGCGTCCGCGGCCGCGGCGACGGTCGGCGCGAAGATCGAGGCGGCGTGGGAGGGAGGGGTCGCGATCTTCACCCGGTCGAAGGGAGGTCTGATGGCGAGCGCCGCCGTCGGGGGGCAGACGTTCGGGTTCGAGCCGATCGGCCGCCCGGACTAGCAGGCGGCTCCCGGCTCGATCAGTGCGGACCCGGCGGCGGCGGCAGAACGTCGGACGGCCTTCCGAACACGACCCAGCGGACGTTCTGGAGGCAGCCCGGCGCCTTCAGGCAGTCGGTGGACTTGGTCGAGTCCACGAGGTCGATCTCGTAGCCCGCCGTGCCGAAGAGACCGCTGCTCGTCCCTACCCGGCGCAGCCCCAGGTAGTCTCCCGACCTCGTACAGCGGCCCGAAACCGTGCCCCCCGAGACGTCGTCGCACTGCGTGGACGTCTTCGGGTCGGCCGTGAACGTGACGTTGCTCCCCGTCGTGATGTAGAGGAGGAAGTCCTGCGGGAACCCCGCCGCGTGGTTCATGTAGAAGCTCCCGCCACCGCCCCACATCAGCGAGATCGCCACCTCGGACGTCGAGCTGTTCACCGCGAGCGCCGGATAGGTGAACGCATACGCTGAATTCCACGTTTCGAACTCGCCCACGGTCTTGAAGTCCTGATCGTCGACCATCACCATCCGGACGTACGGCTGCGGAAAGTCCTTGTCACGCCCCGCCGTCCAGGCGAACCAGATCTGGTTCGGCGGCGCCGGGCTCCCGGGCGCGACGAGGCCCCGGAAGGGCTCGAACGCCGCGCCGATCACGGCGTCCCCTTTCGGCCGCGGATCGAGCCAGTACTGGCCGTCCGGGGCCTTCGACGTGTAGTCCGACGTGGAATACGACGTGTTGTCCGTGTCCCGCCAGGAGTACTGGTTCGAATCCTCTCCCCAGGAAAAGACGCGGAAGCTGTCGTTCTTGTTGTGTCCGCCCCAGTACATGGCCGTCGTGGCGTTCTGCGCGAGATGTGAAGCGACCGCGCTCGTCCCGTTCGCGGGATCGGTGAATTCCCAGGTCACGGTGTTCCCGGGCGGCAGCTGCATGTCCGCGAAGGAGATGCGCGCCACGACGAGCCCGTTTTTCGTCACGTCGTCCGTCGAGATGTAGAGGTGCCCGCCGGCCGTGGAGACGTCGGGGTAGTCCAGCCAGTCGTTTCCGAGACCGAGAAACGTGGAGCTGACGTCGAACCAGGTCCAGGCGGTGTAGAAGTTCGCTGCGATGTCGGACGGTTTCGCCCAGGCCACGCGCTGGCTGTTCGGGCCCGTCACGTTTCCCTTCGAGTCCTTGACCTGGTTCGTCTGGACGAGCCAGACGAACCGATCGATGGTCGGCACGTAGTGGACGACCTGGTCGCAGCAGTAGCCGCCGTCCGGCTGGTCGCCGAAAACGGTCGAGAGGTTGCTGATAGTGCCGAAGGTCTTTCCGCCGTCCGTCGAGTACTTCATGTAGAGATTTCCGGTCATCAGGACGACGTTCGCCGCCGCGTCGCTGCCGATGGCGCTCGGATCGGGCGGGAACCGGGTGGCGATGCCGTTCGACTCGGTGTTGATGACGAAGCCGACAGCGGCGCCGCCGGTGGCGATGCCGGGGTACGACGTGATCCCCGGGTCCATCGTCCCGGTTCCCTGCGCCGTCTTCGGGAAGACGACCCGCGGCGGGCCTTCGGGCGTGGGCGGACGATTCTCGTTGCTCTCGGTCTGCGGCGGCTGCGGGAGGGCGGGATAGGGGCCTTGAGTGACGTGAGTCGTCCCGTGATTCGTCCCTGCCGTCGCCGAGCCGGGCGCGGCGGGCGGCAGGTGCACGCTGGTCCTGTAGCGAAATTCCCCGTCCCGGTCGTCCTTGTCCTTGTCGCCTTCATGTCCGCCGGATCTGTAGTGATAGCGCCCTTCCACCTCGAGCTCGTAGCTCCGGGCGGGACTGAGTCCCGGAACGTCGAATCGCAGCTGCACCACGGCGCGCTGCCCGGGTGCGATCGTGCCGAGATCCACGGGCAGATGCCCCGGAAAGTCGAGGTGTCCGCCGCGCAACTCGATTTCGGACAGGCTGACGCGGTGCGCAGTCTTCTGCCCCCTGTTTTCGATCGGCAGGGCGATGAGGAGCTCGGTGCCGGCTTCCGCTGCGACTCCGGGTACATTGCCTACGATTCTCGGCGTCTCGTGCTTCTCCTCCTCTGGTCCGGGGACGGAAGCACAACCGAGGGACAAGACCGCCGCGAGCAGGGACATCACGAGCCGGTTCCGGCCCGAAGGAACGATACGCCTCGTCATCGTCGTCACCTTCTCTAGCTGCGACTGAGATTCTGTCACGGTCGACCGGGCCTGTCCATCACCCGATCGGGCAAGAACGACGCCCGAAGGGGGGCCGTCACGAAGCGCGTCGTGAGGGAGGGAGCCTGAGGGCGGCGCAGAGCTCCCGCGCGCTCCTCCTTCGGGACGCCAGGATGCGCCACGGCTCCGGAGCGAGGCGGGCCGGTGCCCGGATCTCGACCCACCGCGTGGGGAGGAGGAGGGCATGGAGAACGCCGAGCACCCCCACGGCTGCGAGGAGTGTTCCCGTCACGAGCAGCCACGACTCGAAGAGGAGGGCCAGGGCGGCCGTGGCGATCCCCGCCACCGCCTCCGCGGAGCGGACCTGGTGGCGGACGACGAGACCCTCGATCGCCTCCAGAGGCAGCTCCTCGATGACGGTGCCGTCCCTCTCGTCGCAAGTCGGGGGCCGGTCGCCCGGCAGAAGCGAGCGGACCCGGATCAGCCGGCGGTCCGTCGCGAAGAGGCTGATGGCCTCCTGGTCGGGTTCCCTCAGCAGCCCGGAGAGCTGCAGGTGGCCGAGCACGGCATGGTGCTCGGCGATGAGAGACTCCCCCGGGTCGAGCCGCCCCCGGGCAGCAGCGCGGTAGAGCGCCACGGTCCTCTCCGCGACGAGTCCCTCGAGCCTGCGGCGCGGGATCTCGCCGCTGAGACCCTTCGCGTGAAGAGCGGACAGCTCGGAGCTGAGGGAGTCGACGTCAGTCCTCGTAGGGCCACTCCCCGGGAGAGACCCGCGGCGCATGGAGCGCCGGGATCAGGCTGATGATGGCCGCCAGTAGGAGCACGAAGGCCACGACGAAGACGAACCAGGGGTCCCACTCCTTGATCGTCGAATCGTAGAGAAGGACGAGGAGAATGCCGTACAGGACGACGTTGGACAGGACCTGTCCGAAGGTCTTCATGTGGCCCCCCTTCAGATCCGGCCCCGGAGCCAGATCTCGTAGATGGCCGCGGCGGCGGCGAACGAGATCACGAGAAGGAGCACCCAGAATCCCGGCATCGAGTCGATGAACCGGCGAGGCGCTTTCGGCGTCGGCATGTCCCGTCCTCCGTCTGACGCCACCACGAGCGCCGGAACCCAGGGCGGCACGGTCTCGCCGCGCTTCAGGCGCACCGCGAACCAGACGAGCGAGACGATGAACAGACTGAGAAAGAGCATTTCCCCGAGGGTGAGGACGACCGCGAGGAAGGCGAGGAGCCCTATGGACTGCCCGGTCGCGACGTAGGCGAGCCTGAGCGCGGCGCCGCAGGTGGCCAGGATGAGCGAGTACGAGAGGACGTAGCGGATGGCGGGGCCCCGGACGTGGGACGTCGCGATCGAGCCGAACTGCGCGCCCAGCATGGCGCCGCAGACCATGAACAGGACGGCCATCATGTCGACGTGCCCCTCGATGGAGTGGCGGAGGGCGCCGTAGCCGCCCGAGAAGACGATCTCGACGAGGTCGGTCCCGACGGCGATGTGGGTCGAGGCGCCTACGATGTAGACGAGCGCAGGCACCCGGATGAATCCGCCGCCAACGCCGAGGAAGCCGGCGAGGGCGCCCGTGACGATCCCGACCAGCACGATGACCCACATCGAGACGACCACACGGGCGGTCCGGCAGCGAACGATGGGGAAGATCGGGATGTTCTGGAAGAAGCGCGGTACGGAGGAGGTCTGGATCTCGCGCCCAAGCTTGCGCCCCTGCCGGCTCATCTCCTCCGCCCTGCGGTGGGCCCGCCGGGTCTCGATCTGGGTGAAAAGGAAGAGCCCGAACATCACGACGACGGATGTGATGAGCAGGACGACCGACGAGATGCCGAGCCCCTTGAAGTAGACGAGGAGTCGCACGCCGAGTTCGACGCCGAGCATGGTGCCTGCGACCATGGACAGCGCCAGCGTCCAGTCGATGTTGCCGAGCTGTCGGTGGCGGACGGTCGCGATGAGCCCCTTTCCGGCGATGTGGGTCATGTCGATCCCGGAGGCCATGTAGCCCGGGAACCCGAACACGATCAGCGCCGGGGTCACCATGTAGCCGCCGCCGACACCGATGAAGCCGCCGACGGTTCCCACCGTGAAGCCGACGAGGATCAGGAGGAAGACGGGAGCGACGACGCCCGCGATGACGAAATCGAACATCGCGCTCGCCTCAGCGCCCCTCGAAATGACGGATCTTCTCGATCTTCACGCCGAAGAGGTCCGTGAAGCCCTCGGCCATGTAGCCCAACGACAGGCCGAGGCCGAACGTGATCAGAACGTTCCAGACGGCCGCCCAGGGGTACGTCTTAATCCCTTTGTGCCTGAAGGAGTCCTTGTACCTGAACCCCGCCTGCTGCGCGATCTGCGACGGGACCATGACCTCGAGGGTGTCGGCCTCGATCCGCGCGCGCTTCCCTCTCTTCACCTCGTCCTGGCTGATGACGCCGGTGGCGTTCAGCGGCAGCCGATCCCCCTTTCTGACCTGCACCGCTCGGCCGCCGTCCACCTGCCCGAAAGGGCCTACCTTGAGAACGGCGGGCTTGTCCCTCGTGGCGTTCGCGATGCTGTCGGCGTTGATGGCGTAGCCGTCGATCTTGGCCGTGTAGTAGAACCAGGTCACCATCTGCCCGCTCGTGTAGGAGCGCGCCACGACGAGGATGAGGACGGCAGCAGCCAGCATCCAGAAGCAGAACTTGAAGGCCGCCCGCGTCCTGGAGGACTCCGCCATATGCACTCCTCCTCTCGTCCCGGGGGCTCTCATGGGACGGCCGGGCCGTCAGGGGAGGCGGCCGGCCATGTCGAGGCGGACGAGCTGGGCGACGCTGGCCACGGCCTCGTCGAGCGTGGTCCCGGTGGCTTCTTCGTAATCGTCGCCACGCTTCGCCTCGGCACGCCAGGTCAGGCCCCACCGGACCTTCCAGCCGTCGTCCTCCATCTGCTTCTGGATCATCTCCCACCGGCGGTCCCTCTCGCAGCGGAGGGCCAGGAGCGCCTGGAACGTCGCGACGAGGAGCTCGCGGTCGGCTCCGCCGAGCTCCATCCGGTCCGGAAGGGGAATGTCGAGAGTCCGTCGTGCGAGCATCTCCGCCTCCCCGGACTTCCTAGAGTCCGTATTTCTCCACGATCTCGCTCTTCGTCCTGCCGAGAATGCCGTGCTTCTTCCCGACCTTCTTGAAGGCTTCGATGGCCCGGCCGAGCTGCTCCGGCGTGTGCGCCGCCGAGAGCTGCGTCCGGATGCGGGCCTGTCCCTTCGCGACGACCGGGAAGAAGAAGCCGACGACGTAGATCCCCTCCTCGAAGAGGTCCCGGGCCACGTCCTGCGCGAGCTTCGCGTTGTAGAGCATGACGGGGACGATGGGGCTCTCTCCGGCCTTGATGTCGAAGCCCGACTCCGTCAGGAGACGGCGCCAGAGCCGGGTGTTCTCCTCCAGCCGGTCGCGACGCTCCGTGCCGGCCGAGACGAGGTCGAGCACCCTCAGCGTCCCCGCCACGATGACGGGCGCCACCGTGTTCGAGAAGAGATAGGGGCGCGCCCGCTGGCGGCACATCTCCACGATCTCCTTCCGGCCGCTGACGCAGCCGCCGGAAGCGCCGCCGAGAGCCTTCCCGAAGGTCGTGGTGATGACGTCGATCTTCCCGAGGACGCCGAAGCGCTCCGGCGTGCCGCGGCCGGTCGCCCCGATGAAGCCGGAGGCGTGGGAGTCGTCGACGAAGACCATCGCTCCGTGCCTCTCGGCGAGGGCGACGATCTCGTCCAGCTTCGCGAGGTCGCCGTCCATGGAGAAGACGCCGTCGGTGATGACGATCCGGAAGCGTTTGTCCGCGTGCTCCTTCAGCTTCTCCTCGAGGTGCCCCATGTCCGAGTGCTTGTAGGTGTCCTGCATCGCCTTCGAGAGGCGCATCCCGTCCACGATCGAGGCGTGGACGAGCCGGTCGGCGATCATGACGTCCTTCTCGGAGAGGATCGCCTCGAAGAGGGCGGCGTTGGCGTCGAGGCAGGAAGAGAAGAGGATCGTCTCCTCCGTCCCGAGGAACTTCGTCAGACGCCTCTCCAGCTCGCGGTGGATGTCCTGCGTGCCGCAGATGAAGCGGACGGAGGACATGCCGTAACCGCGCCGGTCGAGCCCCTCGTGGGCGGCCCGAAGCACCTCCGGGTGCGAGGAGAGGCCGAGGTAGTTGTTCGAGCAGAGGTTCAGGACCCTCCGCGGCGGGGCGCCGGCGGGGAACTCGACCTCGATCTCCGCCCCCTGCGGCGCGTGGATGGTGCGCTCCTCCTTGTAGAGGCCGGCGGCCCGGAGGGCATCGAGCTCGGCGCGCAGGACGCCCAGGGCCGGGAGGGTGCGGGTTTCGAGGACGGGGGTCATGTCACACCTCCGCTTTCACGGCGGCGAGCCGCTCGACGAGGCGGGCGATGCTCTCGACGCTGTCGAAGGCCGCTGGCGACGCATCGGCGTCCGGGATCGCCAGGACGTACTTCCGCTCGAGGAAGCGCTTGAGCGAGACCATCGAGAAGGAGTCGACGATCCCGCCCGTGATGAGGGGGGTCCCGAGGTCGAGGGGCCGCTCGTCCCCCTCCTCGAGGTACTCGCGGCGGACGTAGTCGAGGATCGTCCTTCTGAGCTCGTCCATCTTCAGTCCTCCATCAGCGTGGAGAGGTCGCCGACCGGCTCGCCGAACTCCTGCGCGCGGAGGACCCGCCGGACGATCTTTCCGCTCCGCGTGCGCGGAAGGCTCTCGACAAAGGCGATCTCCTGCGGCATGGCGATCGGCGAGAGCCGCTTCCGGACGAAGTTCATGATCGAGAGCTCGAGGTCGGGGCCCGGCTCGAAGCCGGGCTTGAGGGTGAGAAAGGCCTTGACGACCTCCATGTTCACCGGGTCGGGCCTGGCCACGGCGGCCGATTCGGCCACGGCAGGGTGCTCGAGGAGCGCCGACTCGACCTCGAACGGCCCGACGAGATGGCCGCCCGTGTTGATGACGTCGTCGTCCCGCCCCACGAACCAGAAGTAGCCGTCGGCGTCGACGGTCGCGCGGTCGCCGGTCAGGTACCACCCGTTCACGAACTTCTTCGCGGTGGCCTCGGGGTTGTTCCGGTAGCCGCGGAACATCGACGGCCACCCCGGCTTCAGGCCGATCAGGCCGACCCGTCCGGTCTCGGCGTACGGGGCAAAGCTCTTCGGGTCGAGGACCGAGGCCATGATGCCGGGAAACGGCTTGCCCATCGAACCGGGCCGAATCGGCATGCCGGGATAGTTCGAGACGACGATGCAGCCGGTCTCCGTCTGCCAGTAGGTGTCGTGGAAGGGGAGGCCGAAGGCCTCGCGCGACCAGTGGACGGCCTCGGGGTTGAGCGGCTCGCCGACACTGGCGAGGTGGCGGAGGGAGGAGAGATCGTGCCGCGTGACGGCAGCCGGCCCCTCGCGCATCAGGAGCCGGATGGCGGTCGGCGCGGAATACCAGACCGAGATCCGGCGCTTCTCGATGAAGCCGTACCAGAGCTCCGCCCCGAAGCCGGAATCGAGGACGGCCTGCGTCGTGCCGTTCGACCAGGGACCGATGATCCCGTACGAGGTCCCGGTCACCCAGCCGGGATCGGCGTTGCACCAGTAGACGTCGTCCTCCTTCAGGTCGAGCGCCCACCTGGCGGTCAGGTACTGCGCAGGGAGGGAGCCGTGGACGTGCTCCGCACCTTTCGGCGGGCCCGTCGTTCCGGAGGTGTAGTGGAGGACCGACGGCGTCTCCGGGGTGGCGGGAAAGAGCCGGAACCGGTCCGGCCGCGGCTCGGTGTCGAGGTCGAGCGCCACCTCGCCGTCTGCCAGGAGCAGCCCCTCAGCGTCGACGACCCCCACGATCCGGAGGGCGGGAAGCCGGGCGCGGATCCGGCGGACCTTCGGCAGGTGCTTTCTCTGAGTCAGGACGGCCGCCGTCCCGGCGTCGAGGAGGCGGGTCATCAGGGACTCCTCGCCGAAGGCGGAGTAGAGCGGCTGGACGACAGCGCCGAGCTTCAGGAGGCCGACGAAGCCGATGTAGAGCTCCGGCACGCGGTCGAGAAAAAGACAGACCCGGTCGCCGGGCTGGATGCCGAGACGCGAGGCCCACGCCGCGATGGCGTTCGAGAGGAGCCGGAGGTCGTCGAAGGTGTACGTCCGCTCCCGCCCGCCTCCCTCCCAGAGAAGAGCAGGCTTCCGTGAGAGGCCGAGGGCGCAGATCCGGTCCGAGAGATGCCAACCGATGTTGACCGGGGCGCCGCGGCCCCACCCCAGCTCCCGCTCGGCGATGGCCCAGTCGAATCCCTGGAGGGCCGTCTCGTACGAGCCGATGTTGTGAACCGCCTTCTCCTCGACCGCATCGGTCAGGTACATGGCGGCCCCTCCAGAACGACGCTCGCCGCGGCGAGGCTGTCGGTGTGAGATAGGGAGACGAGAATCTTCGTCACGCCGAGGCGGTCGGCAGCCTCCCTGACCCGTCCGTGCAGGACGAGGCGAGGCGGCTCTTCGCTCT
The DNA here is from genome assembly GCA_050258155.1 of Acidithiobacillales bacterium. Classification (GTDB taxonomy): domain Bacteria; phylum Acidobacteriota; class Thermoanaerobaculia; order UBA5066; family UBA5066; genus DAOMFB01. The sequence goes on along the minus strand of JBLMYG010000352.1, from coordinate 2,018 downwards.
CCCGCTCGACCTCCACCTCGTGAAAACGTCCGGCCGCGGCGCCGCCCGCGAGAGCCTTGAAGAGAGCCTCCTTGGCGGCGAAGCGGGCCGCGAAATGGCGGGCCGGATAGCGCTTCGCCTCGCAGTACGCAATCTCCGAGGGGGTGAAAAGTCGTTCACGGAATCCCGGCCCCTCCTCCTCCAGCTCCTTCGCCATCCGGGCGACGTCGAGGAGGTCGGTCCCGATTCCGAGAATCATGGCTGCCGCCTCTAGGGGAGGCCCTTCGGCGACACGGACAGCACACTCGACATGGCGGCCTCCCGCCTGTCGGAAACGTTGGGGCGCCGGCGCGGCGGAATCAATGAGTCGAAGGGCCCAGAACGGCTCCCGGGTCGGTTAGTCTTCTTCTCATGACCGAAGCCCTCGACGAGCGCTGGATGCGCGAGGCATTGAAAGCCGCGCGGAGGGCAACGGCACATGGCGACGTTCCGGTCGGGGCCGTCGTCGTCAAGGGGAGCACCATCCTCGCCCGCGCGCGGAACCGGCGCGAGGCGGATCGGGACCCGACGGCCCACGCCGAGCTGATCGCCATCCGTCGGGCGGCGAAGAGACTCGGATCCTGGCGGCTCGAAGGGTGCGCGCTCTACGTGACCCTCGAGCCGTGCGCCATGTGCGCCGGGGCCGCCGTCCTCGCGCGGATCCCTCGGCTCGTCTTCGGGGCGGAGGACCCGAAAGCCGGCTTCGCCGGCTCGCTCGGCGACCTCTGCCGCGACCCGCGGCTGAACCACCACGTCCGCGTGACCGAAGGGATCCTCGCGGCCGAATGTGGCGAGCTCCTGACGGCATTCTTCCGCGAGAAGCGCGCGGCTGCCCGGGCGCGCCGCTCCGCCCGTTGAGCTAATCTGCCGCAGACGGATCTGTCCGAGGGAGGGGGTACCTGCCGTGGATGACGCCCTCCGGTTTCTGCCGAGCCGGGCCGAAACCCAGCTTCTGCTGCGGGTCCTCTTCGCGACGGCGGCCGGCTCCTGGGCCACGATCGTCTCGGCGACGATCCCGGTCCTCCTCGTTCTCGTCGTGGCGCCGCGGTTGGAGAAGAGATTCCCGTCGCCGGGCGGCGCCGGGACAGGAGACCGGGCGTGAGCGCGAGGTCGCCGTTCGACGCCCCGACGGCACCGACTCTCCGCTGCCCTTCGTGCGGCGCACCGGCTGCGGAAGCCGATCGCTCCTGTGCCCACTGCGGCTCGCTCCTCGCCACGCGGCGCTGTGCGGCCTGCTTCACGCTCAACCCCCACGACGCGCGGAAGTGCACCCGCTGCGGCGCGGACCTGCCGAGCGAGACGCTCTCGGCTTCAGCGGCGGGCAGGCCGTGTCCCGACTGCCGCGTCCCTCTCGTGGCGCGCACGACGGGCGTCCTCGGCTACGCCGAATGCACACGCTGCGGCGGCCTCTTCCTCGGCAGCGAGGTCTTCGAGAGAGTCGTGGAGGGGGCCGAGGCGCGGACCACGGCGCGGGCCGTCGAAGGAGAGAAGCCGCCCGAGGCCGAAAGGATTCCAACCCGGTTTCACTATCGCAAGTGCCCTCAGTGCGGAGAGCTGATGACGCGCCGGAACTACGGCGGCGGGTCGGGCGTGATCCTCGACGTCTGCGGAAAGCACGGCGTCTTCCTCGATCGGGGTGAGCTGACCGGTATCGTCGATTTCCTCGAGAAGGGGGGCTGGGAGAGGCTGAAGAAGCGCGAGAGGGAGCGGCTCGAAGAGGAGGTCGCGGCGCTCGAGGTGAAGAAGCACTCCGCCTCGCTGGGCGGCGTCCCGATGACCGCCGGCGATGAGGGAAGCGCGCTGGCTGGCCTTCTCGGCTGGCTCGGATCGGTCCTCGGCAGGCCCGTCCGCTGAGCCGGCGCTTGACCGCGCCGGGGAGATCGGGGCAAGGTACGTCTCCCGGCCACGCGGACAGGTGTCCGAGCGGTTTAAGGAGCACGGTTGGAAGCCGTGTGTAGCCGTAAGGTTACCGTGGGTTCGAATCCCACCCTGTCCGCCAC
>JBLMYG010000351.1:0-8475 GCA_050258155.1 Acidithiobacillales bacterium | reverse complement strand
GGTTCGTTCAGGGCGCTCCGCGCGCCCTCCTCGTCGTTCCGCATCCGGTCGTAGAAACGCCGGATGGCGGTCCCGAGGGGGCTCCTAGAGATCTGCGGCATCGGCTCGACGCGCGGTGTCTCCGGTGGTCCCCCTTCTCCTCCCATCTTGCCGAGCTTCGTCTGGTCGAGGCTGAGGCCGAGATGCTGGAGCCAGCTCGGGCCGCGGACTGCCTCGATCGCCGGGCCGATGCGCCGCGGTGCGTCAGGCTGTCGCCGGCCGCAACCCGTGCTCAAAGCCAGAGCGGCCGCCAGCGCCACTCCGAGACCGGTGCTCCTCAAGGCAGGACTCCTCCCCGTGGCTTCTCTCGGTCTCCGCCGGTCCCGACGGAACTCCTCGCGTCGGCGAGTACGCCCTCGCATTGTGCTCCATCCTTCTCGCCCCAAGACTCGTTTCCCGAAGAGCCTGTCCGTCGGGCCGGTCGGGCGGCCACCACGGGTCCGGTGAGTCGTGAGGAGACGTCGGTCGGCTATTGTTCCGGCGTGCCGGCGATTTCGACCTCCGGCGAGACCGGAGCGGATGCATCCGCGGGAACGGTGGTGCTCGGTCTCCTTGGCAACGTCGCGATAACGGTGGCCAAGCTGGTCGCGTTCGTCTTCAGCGGATCCGGGGCGATGTTCGCCGAAAGCCTGCACTCGGCCGCGGACTCGGTCAACACCATGTTCCTCTGGATCGGTGTCAGGTTGAGCTGCCGGCCCGCCGACCTGCGCCATCCGTACGGCTACGGAGCCGAGCGCTATTTCTGGTCTTTCGCCTCGGCGATCGGTGTGTTGTTCCTGGGTGGCGGCGCCACGATTTACCACGGGATCCAGGAGCTCACACGACCGGAACCCATCCGAATCGGCGCTCTCACGTGGGCAGCCCTGGGGGCCGGCGCCCTACTGGACGGCGGCGTCTTCATCGTCTCGATCCGCCAGGCGGCGCGGCGGCGGGCCGAACGAAGCTGGCTGGACTACGTCCGGCAGAGCACCGACTCGAGTCTGCTCGCGGTCCTATTCGAGAATGGCGTCGCGATGCTCGGCCTCCTCGTCGCGGCATTCGGGATTGGCCTGACCGTCATGAGGGATGCCGCCGTCTACGACGCGGTCGCCTCCATCGCGATCGGCATCCTGATGTCGGCCTCGGCCCTGGTCCTCGCACAGCGCAATCGGCTCCTGCTTCTCGGGGAGGCCGTGAGGCCGGACATCGAGCGGCGGATCCGACAGATCGTCCTTTCGGACCCCGCAGTGGGACGGCTCCTCTCGATCCGAACCAGGATCCTGGCAGCCGACGAGTACCGGGTCGACCTTCAGGTCGACCTGAGCCCGGACGCCGTCGTCGACCGACTCAGACCGGAGATCCGCTTGGCCGCGGATCGGATCCATAGCGCCGACGACCTGGAAGCGTTCGCCCGAACGTTCGCACGGCGCGTCGTGGACGAGCTGGCCGGAGAAATCGACCGGCTGGAGAAGCGAATCCGCAAAGAGGTGCCGGGCGCGCGCGTGATCGATGTCGAAGCGGATTGACCGACGACCCGCCCGGCCTCCTCCACGGGACCGTCCACGGACGACGACGCCGTGCGACGATGAGATCTCCTGCCGGGAGGGGGGGCGACCGCGGCGGGACGTACCCGGGCGGTACTGAGAATGTTCGCAGGATGCCCGACTCTTCAAATACACTTTCGATGGGAGCAACGACAGTTCCGGAGACGAAGCGCTCCTGCCCACATTCCCGAAGAACGGAGGAAGATTCCATGCCCGAGGTTTCGAAGGACCCGAATCGTACCGTGCTGCGGCGTTCGGCTCTCTGGCTCGGTGCCGCCGCGCTGTTTCTTCTCGTCTTCCTGGCGATCGCCAGGCCGTGGCCGAGCCACGGGATCGCCTTCGCGGAAGGAAAGGGGCTGGACGGCGACGACATCGCGCTTCTCTCCAGCGAGAACCGCGCGTTCGAGAGGATTGCCGAGAGCGTCACGCCGGCGATCGTCAACATCCAGACGACACAGGTCATCAAGGTGCGGCAGTCGCCCTTTTTTCAGGACCCGTTCTTCCGGCAGTTCTTCGGCGGGCCCTTCAATATCCCCCGCGAGCAGCGCGAGCACGCCCTCGGGAGTGGCGTCATCATCACGCCCGACGGCATCATCGTGACGAACAACCACGTCGTGGCACGGGCGACCGACGTACGGGTCATGCTCTCCGACAAGAGGGTCTTCAAGGGCAAAGTGGTCGGCGCCGACCCGGACACCGACGTCGCGGTCATCCGGATCGAGGCCAGGGACCTGCCCCCGCTGACCTGGGGCGACTCGTCTTCTTTGAAAGTGGGACACATCGTCCTCGCCTTCGGCAACCCGTTCGGCCTGAACTTCACGGTCACGCGGGGGATCGTGAGCGCCGTGGGGCGCGCAGGGCTCGGGATCGAGAGCTTCGAGGACTTCATCCAGACGGACGCCGCGATCAATCCGGGCAACTCGGGAGGAGCCCTCGTCGACATTCACGGGCGCCTCGTGGGCCTCAATACGGCGATCGTCTCCAGCGGGTCCGGAATGGACGGGGGAGGGGGCTCGGTCGGGATCGGCTTCGCCATACCGGCCAATATCGTCAAGCACGTCATGGAGAGCCTGATCAAGACGGGCAAGGTGGAGCGCGGCTATCTCGGCGTCTCCGTGGGCGATCTCTCGGAGAAGCTGGCCCAGCAGTTCAAGGTTCCCGACGTCTCCGGCGCCATGGTGGAGGACGTCACGCCCGGCTCGCCGGCGGCGAAGGCGGGCCTCAAGGCGGGAGACGTCATCCGTAGCCTCGACAGCCGGACGGTCACGTCGAAAGACGAGCTGACCTCGGCCATCGCCTCCCAAAACCCGGGGACCGTCGTGCGGGTCGGTTTTCTTCGCGACGGCAAGTCCGAGACCGTCACGGTGACGCTCGGATCGCGGCCGGCGAACCTCGGCCTGGCCGCGGGGACGGCGAAGGTCCCCTCGGGAAGCACGCTGCGCGGCGTCACGGTGCAGAACCTCACGCCCCCCCTCCGGGAGCAGCTCGGTCTCCCGGCCGAGACGACGGGCGTCGTCATCGCGCGCATCGACCCGTCGAGCCCGGCGGCCCAGGCGGGGCTGCAGCCGGGCGACGTGATCCAGGAGGTGGACCGGCAACGCGTCCGGAGCGCGGCCGACTTCGAGCGCGTGGCGGGGTCGGCCAAGGGCGAGGTTCTCCTCCGGATCATCCGGGACGGTAACGGGGTCTTCGTCGTGATCTCTCCAACAGGGTGAGCACCGGGCTGGAAGCAGGACTGTCGTCTCGCGGGCTTCGGAAGACTCGACCGTTGGCCCCGCGGGCCCCGCCGAAGCTTCGACCTCCCTCATTCGGCTCTCCGCCGGCCGGACGCACGACGGTCCTACGCCAGGCGCCCTTTCAGCGAAGCGACCCTTCCCGCCGGACCGTCGTCAGGCCGCCCCCGGCCCGGGTCCGGCGAAACGATCCTCGGGTCGTTCCGCCTAGGATGCGAAGGGTCCGGCGGCGGCTGCCACGGCTCTCCGGGAAAATGACCTTCTCAGCGCCTCCCATCGGAGCCGGAACCGGTCGAGGTAAAGGTAGACGACGGGCGTCGTGAAGAGCGTCAGCATCTGGCTGAAGATCAGCCCCCCGACGATGGCGATGCCGAGGGGGCGGCGCAGCTCCGACCCCGTGCCGCCTCCGAGCGCCAGCGGCAGGCCGCCGAGCAGCGCCGCCATCGTCGTCATCGTGATCGGCCGAAACCTGAGGAGGCACGCCTGGAAGATGGCCGCCTCCGGGCCCTTCCCCTCCCGGCGCTCCGCCTCGATGGCGAAGTCGATCATCAGGATGGCGTTCTTCTTCACGATCCCGATCAGAAGGATGATCCCGATGAGCGCGATGACGGAAAGCTCGGTCCGGAAGAGAAGGAGCGCGAGCAGCGCGCCGACACCCGCGGAGGGGAGCGTCGAGAGAATCGTGACCGGGTGGATCAGGCTCTCGTAGAGGATTCCGAGCACGATGTAGACGGCGAGGAGCGCCGCGGCGATCAGGAGCGGCTCGTTCGCCAGAGAGGCCTGGAACGCCTGGGCCGTCCCCTGGAAGCTCCCGCGGATGTCCGTCGGCAGGCGGATCTCCGTCCGCGCCCGCTGGATGGCGTCGACGGCCGTCCCGAGCGCGACGCCGACCGGGAGGTTGAACGAGATCGTCACCGAGGGGAACTGCCCCTGGTGGTTGACCTGGAGTGGAGCGGTGCTCGGCTCGTACCGTGTGAAGGCCGCGAGCGGGACGAGGACTCCGCTCTTCGACCGGACGTAGATCTGCTTCAGCCCCTCCGGGTTCTGCCAGAACTTCGGGTCCACCGACAGAATGACGTGGTACTGGTTCAGCGGAGTGTAGATCGTGGAGACCTGGCGCTGGCCGAACGCGTCGTAGAGCGTGTCATCGACCATCTGCGGCGTGATGCCGAGCCGGGCCGCCGTGCTCCGGTCGATCGTCAGCGACGCCTGAAGCCCCTTGTTCTGCTGGTCGCTGTTGACGTCGGCCAGCTCGCGCAGGGTCCTCAGCTTCGCGAAGACGCGGGGCGCCCACTCGAACAGCTCGTTCGGGTCGTCTCCCTGGAGGGTGTATTGGTACTGGGCGGCTCCGAAACGGCCTCCCATCCGGACGTCCTGGATCGCCTGGAGGTAGAGCGTCGCACCCGGAACGTGCGCCAGCTTTCCCCTGAGGCGCGCGATGACCTGGTCGACGGTCACGTCCCGTTCGTTCCATGGCTTCAGCGCCGCGAAGACCCGCCCTGTGTTGACGGTCCCGCCGCCGACGAATCCCGCTACGCTCTCGACGGCAGGGTCCTGCCGGATCGTCTCCACGAACTCGGCCAGCTTGGGTCGCATCGACTGGAAAGAGCTGTCCTGGTCTCCGACGATCGAGCCGTTGAGACGCCCCGTGTCCTGCTGGGGGAAGAAGCCCTTCGGGATCTTCGCGTAGAGGAAGATCGTGGCCGCCATCGTGGCGAGCGTCACCGTCATCGTCAGCCCCTGGTGGCGGAGCACCCAGCCGAGCGCCCTCTCGTAGCTGCTGAGGATCCATCCGAACCCGCGCTCGCTCGCACGGCCGAGACGCCCCTGCCGCTCCTCGCCCTTTGGTCGCAGAAGCCGCGCGCACATCATGGGGGTCGCCGTGAGCGAGATGACCAGCGAGATCAGGATGGCGACCGAGAGCGTCACGGCGAACTCCCTGAAGAGCCGCCCGACGATCCCGCCCATCAGGAGGATGGGGATGAAGACGGCCACCAGGGAGAGGCTGATCGAGAGGACCGTGAACCCGATCTCCCGCGCCCCGAGAAGGGCGGCCTCCATCGGCTTCAGCCCCTGCTCCAGGTGCCTCGTGATGTTCTCGACGACGACGATGGCGTCGTCCACGACGAAGCCGGTCGCGATCGTGAGGGCCATCAGCGAGAGGTTGTCGATGCTGTAGCCAAGGAAGTACATCGCGCCGAAGGTGCCGATGAGCGAGACGGGGACGGCAACGCTCGGGATGAAGGTCGACCGGGCGCTCCGGAGGAAGACGAAGACGACGAGGATGACGAGGGAGATCGCGATGAGGAGCGTGATCTCCACGTCCCTGACCGAAGCCCGGATCGTCCGGGTGGCGTCGACCAGAATCGAGAGCTTGATCGTGGGGGGGATCGCCGCCTGGAGCTGCGGCAGGGCCGCCCGGACCCCGTCCACGGTCTCGATGATGTTCGCGCCCGGCTGGCGAAAAATGATGATGATGGCGGCCGGCTTGCCGTTGGCGAGGCCGTCGTTCCAGATGTTTTCGACCGAGTCCCTCACCCGGGCGATGTCGGAGAGGCGGACGGCGGCGCCTTCCTTGTAATGGACGATCAGCGGCTCGTACTCCGCTGCCTTCATGAGCTGGTCCGTCGCCGAGATGGACCAGGCGCGCTCGGGGCCGGCGACCTCCCCCTTGGGGCGGTTCGCGTTCGAGGCCTGGAGGGCCGCCCGGACGTCCTCCAGCGAAAGCCCCATTCTGCTCACCGCCGTCGGGTTGACCTCCACCCGGGTGGCCGGTAGGGCGCTTCCGCCGACGAAGACCTGCCCTACCCCGTTCACCTGCGAGAGCTTCTGCGCGAGGATGGTGGACCCGACGTCGTACATCTCGCCCCGGCCGACGAGATCCGAGGTCAAGGCGAGGAGCATGATGGGCGCATCCGCCGGATTGATCTTGTGGTAGTGGGGGTTGTTCGGCAGGTTGGCTGGAAGCTGGCCGCGCGCCGCGTTGATGGCCGCCTGAACGTCGCGTGCCGCGGCGTCGATGTTCCGGCTCAGGTCGAACTGGAGGGTGATGCTCGTCGACCCGAGGGAGCTCGTCGAGGTCATTTCGTTCACGCCGGCGATCCGCCCGAATTGGCGCTCCAGCGGCGTGGCCACCGAGGAGGCCATCGTCCCCGGGCTCGCGCCGGGAAGAGAGGCCGACACGCTGATCGTGGGGAACTCCACCTGCGGGAGCGGCGAGACCGGAAGGAACTGGTATCCGATGGCGCCCGCGAGCGCAATGGCCACGGTCAGAAGCGAGGTCGCGACCGGCCGGCGGATGAACGGCGCCGAAAGGTTCAATGGAGGTTCATTTCCCTTCCTGGGGGCGGAGGTCGGCGCCCGCCGCCGCCGCCCGTCCCTTCGCCCCGGACAGGCGGCGCGCGAGCCGGTCGAAGGCGAGGTAGATGACGGGCGTCGTGTAGAGCGTCAGGAGCTGGCTGAAGATGAGGCCTCCGACGATGGCGATTCCGAGGGGCCGGCGCAGCTCCGAGCCGATCCCGGTGCCGAGGGCCAGCGGGATTCCGGCGAAGAGCGCGGCCATCGTCGTCATCAGGATCGGCCGGAACCTGAGGAGCGCCGCCTGGAAGATCGCGTCCGGCGGCGCTTTCCCCTCCTTCCTCTCGGCGTCCAGCGCGAAGTCGATCATCAAGATCGCGTTCTTCTCGACGATCCCGATGAGCAGGATGATCCCGATCAGGGCGATGACCGAGAAGTCGTTCCGCGAGATCATCAGCGACAGGAGCGCGCCGACGCCGGCGGAGGGGAGCGTCGAGAGGATCGTCACAGGGTGAATGGTGCTCTCGTAGAGGACGCCGAGCAGGATGTAGACCGTCACGATCGCCGCGAGGATCAGGAAGGGGGTGTTCACGAGGGAGGCGCGGAAGGCCTGCGCCGTTCCCTGGAAGTTCGTCTGGATGCTCGCGGGGAGACCGACCTCCTTGCCGGCCCTTTCGATCGCGCGGACCGCTTCCCCGAGCGAGGTGTGCGGCGCGAGGTTGAACGACACCGTCACGACCGGGAACTGTCCCTGGCGGTTCACGACGAGGGGCGCGCTCGTCGTTTCGAGCCGCGTGAAGGAGCCGAGGGGGACGGCCCCGCCCCCGCTGGACCGGAGATAGACGTTGGCGAGGTCGGCCGGGCGGAGCTGGAAGGAGGGGCTCGTCTCGAGAACGACACGGTACTGGTTCAGCTCCGTGAACATCGTCGAGACCTGCCGCTGGCCGAACGAGTCGTAGAGCGCATCGTCGACCATCTGCGGCGTGATGCCGAGACGGGCCGCGGTCGTCCGGTCGATGACGACGCGGGCCTCCAGGCCGGCGGTCTGCTGGTCGCTGGCCACGTCGGTCAGCTCGGGCTCTTGGTGAAGACGGGCGACGAAGCGCGGGGCCCAGAGGGCGAGCTCCTTCGCATCGGGATCCTCGAGGCTGTACTGGAACTGCGTCCGGCTGACCCGGTCCTCGACGGTCAGGTCCTGCACCGGCTGCATGAAAAGGGTGATCCCCTCGACCTTCGCCAGCTCCGGCTTGAGACGGCGGATGATCTCGCTGGCGCTCGCCTTCCGCTCCGCGAGCGGCTTCAGGTTGATCTGGATCCGGCCGCTGTTCATCGTCGTGTTCGTGCCGTCGATGCCGATGAAGGACGAGAGGCTCTGGACCGCAGGGTCTTTCAGGATGACCCGGGCCAGCGCCTGCTGCCTCTCCGCCATGGCGGGAAAGGAGACGGTCTGCGTCGCGTCCGAGATGCCGAGAATCACCCCCGTGTCCTGGACGGGGAAGAACCCCTTGGGGATCACGATGTAGAGCAGGACGGTCGCCATCAGGGTCAGGACCGCGACGGCGAGGGTCTCCGTCTGGTGTCCGAGGACCCACGAGAGCGTCCGACCGTAGAACGCGATGATGCGGCCGAAGACCTTCTGCGACGCGCGGAAGAAGCGGGTCTGCTCCGTGGGCGTCTTGTGGCGGAGAAGTCGCGCACACATCATCGGCGTCAGCGTCAGCGAGACCGCGCAGGAGATCAGGATCGTCACGGAGAGGGTGATGGCGAACTCGCGGAAGAGGCGGCCGACGATGTCGCCCATGAAGAGAAGCGGAATGAGGACGGCGATGAGGGAGACCGTCAGCGAGAGGATCGTGAAGCCGATCTGCTGCGAGCCCTTGAGA
>JBLMYG010000350.1:0-6291 GCA_050258155.1 Acidithiobacillales bacterium | reverse complement strand
GTGCGCTCCCGGGGCGCGCCACGGGCGAGGTCGAGGAGGCTTCCGACGAGCCGCGACGCGCGGAACGCCTGCCGCTCGATCTTCTCGAGCACCGGCCGGCGGGGGTCGCTCTCGGGGGTCTCGTCGAGGAGGAAGCGGGCAAAGCCGGCGACTCCCGTCAGAGGCGTGTTGACCTCGTGGGCCACGCCGGCGGAGAGCGAGCCGAGCGCGGCGAGGCGCTCGCGCTCCGCCAGGGCCCGCTCGAGGCGGGCCGTCTCGGTGGCGTCGTGGAGGACGTAGACGCGGGCACGCGACCCGGCGGGGGCGCCCGGAAAACGCGAGACGGCCGCGTCGAGGACGCGGGGCCCGCCCCCGAGATCGGCCTCCAGCCGGCGGGGCGGGTCCTCCGCGAGGAGCGTCCCGGGAAGGACCTCCTCCGCAGCCCGGCCGATCACCGTCTCGGCGCTCCGTCCCGAGAGCTCTGCGAAGGCCGGGTTGACCGAGGTGAACCGACCCTCCGCGTCAGTGGACGCGATCGCAGCGGCCGAGCCGGCCACGACGTCCTCGTGAAACTCCTTCAGCAGGCGGTAGCTCTCGGCCTGGGCGCGGACCTCGTCGTAGAGGCGGGCGTGGTCGAGCGCGAGCGCGGCCGGGGCGAGGACCGTCTCGAGGAGCTCCAGATCCTCGTGCGAGAGGGGGACCCGACCAAGGCGATCGCCGAGCGCGAAGACGGCAAGGAGCCGCCCCGACGCCGCGAGCGGCGAAAGCGTCCGAAAGCCTGCGGCACGGAGACGCGCGATCGTCGTCGTCGACATCTCCTCGAAGGTGCGGCGCGAGAGGCGGACGGTGCGGCGGGCCGCCTCGGGCGGAAGCTCGGCGAGGGAGAGCGGCTCCCCGCCGTCCACGTCCTTCGCGGGAAGCCGACCGTTCCCGAGTACGGGGAGAAGCGCCGCCGGGGCGGCGCCGAACGCCCGGGTCGCCCGGGAGACCAGAAGCTGCTCGATCTCGACGGCGGACCTCGGAGCCGCCAGGTCGCGAACGAGAGCGAGAAGATCCTGGCGGGCGCTCCACGCCTCTCCGTACTGGAGCCGTGACAGCGCGGCCGAGAGCCCGCGCCGAGCCGGGACGAAGCTGAGCGCGAGGACGAGCCCTGCGGCCACCTGAAGAGCGGAGCGGGCGTACGGGACGTTCGGGAGGGAGGCGCGCAGGAGAAGAATCTGCGCGGCCGCGAAGAGGGCCGCCCCCGCGAGCCCGGCGCCGACGAGAGCCGCCGATTCGCGACCAAACACTTCGGCGTCCCAAAGGCGGAAACGGGTCAGGGCGGCGAGGAAGGCGAACGGGACGAGCGCCAGCGGCACGATCGATATGGCGGAAAGGACCGGAATCGAGAGGCCGAAGAGACCGGGGACGAGATTCAGGAGGACGACCGGGAGGAGGCCCGTTCCCGTCCCGAGGAGGAGATAGCGGACCTGCTTCTCCGCGAGAAGGTCTCCCGGCCGGCGCCAGAGCCGGAGGAGCCTGACGAGCGCGACGGCGACCGCGACGCCGATCCAGACGACCTGCAGCCGGTCGAGTGCCGCGACACCCGCCTCCGCGTCGCTGTCGGGCCTTCCGCCGAAGTAAACGGACCAGGTGGCCGCGAGAAGAGCCGCGGCGGGAAGGAGCGCTAAGCCACGCGAGATCGACGAGGTGCGGCGAGGGAAGGTGAAGACGAGCAGCAGCAGGAGCGCGGGGAAGAGAGCCCTTGCGGTGTCCTCGAGGAGGACCGAGAGGCGGAAGAAGGCGTCCACCGGGGGAACGGGTGTCAGCCCGAGGACCAGGCCGACGCAGAGCGAAAACGCCGCGAAGAGCCTCGAGGAGCCGGCATTCGGCGACCTCCTGGCCGTGGCGAGAGCGGCGAGGCCTGCGACGAGGAACGCCGCACCGGCGGCGAGGAGGAAGAAGTACCGGACATCCCACGGCGCGGGAACCGCCTGCGTCCGGAGTGTCCGGAGCTGGCCGTCGCGAAGGAGCGTCACGTCTGCCGGCTCGCGAGCGAGCCAGCTCGCCGGATCGCCGGCGGCAGCCGCTTCGTGCCCGTCGACCTCGAGGATGAGATCTCCCGGACGAAGGCCAGAGGGCCCCGCCGAGTGGCCGACGGCACGGACGAGGAGCCCGCCGGCGGAGGGCATCACGAGAATGTCGGAGCGACCCGCCTGGGAGACCTTTCGCGATGCGACCAGCGTGACGGGGACGAGGCTCGACAGGATCAGCAGCGTCAGGATGCCGGTTGGCAGACGGTTCGAAAATGCCGAGCGGGATGACACTCCTGAAGGCCCGACGCAATCAGAGTGCCACGTCTCCGATGGTTCGGACCACTTTAAATGCTGAAATATAGTGGCTTAGCTAGAAGACATTGAGCGATGGATAACGTTGCTTCGGATTATTGGAGGTTCGTTCCGGCTTCTTGAAGGGGACGCTCAGAACGAAACGGCCACGCCCCCCGCGAGGCGGCGGCTCTGCTTCTCCTCCTCCTCCCCTTCCCTCGTCTTCCCAAATTCGGCTGACAACAGAGCACGCCATTCCGAGCTGAGAGCCCGGAGAAGGGGGACGGGAAGCGCCTGCGAGAGCATGAGATTCACCGCGGTCAGGTCGTTCCGGAAAGGTTGGTCGCCGCGATGAAGGATCTGCGACACGTAGCGGTAGCCTACGCCGATCGTCGTCCGTGTGGCCCCGACGAAGAGGCCGGCCTCAGCGATCCCCCAGACCGCCTCGTCGCTCGTCACGAAGCCTTCACGCTCGCCCGCCACCCGACCGAGACGGCCGGCCAGCCGGCCCTGCAGCCCTCGCGCAATGCGACCCGAGAGCGAGGAGGAGAGCTGCGTCGCGACGTCGCCCGGGAGGAAATAGAGGGAGTCGAGCCTTCCGAAGAAATCGGGGTCGAGGAGGAGGCGGTGAATGCCCGTGATGTCACGCCGGCTCGCCTCGAGGACGAGTGCGGCTCCGGAGGGGCCGTCGTAGCGGAGGCCGCCGCTGTAAACCGACCCGGTGATCCGCGTCAGGTCGGCTTCGTCGGCGCTGACCTGTCCGTAAGGCGATACGTCCTCGGGCCCTCCTCGCTCGAGCCGCCGGGCGGCCGAGACGAAGATGCGCCATCGCGTGGCCGGCTGGACGCTCAGCGAGACCTCGGGCGTGATCCCCCGGGCCTGGTCTGAAACGTCGCCTGTGGCCCCGGCCTCGAGAGAAAGCGCCGGGAGGATTCGCGCGCCGCCGACGGCTCCAACGCGCGTCTCGGTCTGTGTCAATCCGACGGCGCCCGGACTGTCCGGAATGGCCGAATGCCGGTAGGCCGCGCTGAGGCGGACATAAAACCGATCGTTCAGATCCGTCCGGTAGCCCGCGAAGACGTCCATCTCGTCGGAGGCCCGGGCGAAGAGGTCGGCCACCGGCCCCTCGTGGAACGCGTTCGACTGGGTCACGAGACGGGCGGAGACGCTCGCCTCGGACCGGGCTCCCGTGGCGCCGGCCCAATCGAGCGTGTGCGCCGCGAAGTGCGCCGCGTCGCTTGGGTCCATGAGCCAGACTTCGCGCCGCGTCGCGAGGCGGAGGTTCTGCCGGTCCCCCGCCGTGAGGTCGAGAGCGATGCGGGAGGCGTCGCCGGCGGATCCTCCCTCCCCTCCGTCGAGGCGGCTGTACCGGCCGTCGACTCCCCACGTGAGGCTCCCGCCGAGGGCGCCCCCGACGTCGACCGCCGTCTCGCTCAAGGCTGCGCCCCCGGCGGCGCCGAAGCCGGCGGTGGAGGCGATCGACGCTCTGACAGGGAGGCGGTTCTTCGTCACGGCGGCATTCACGGCGGCCGGGACTTCCGGCGTCGCCGCCGGCGGATCGTCGAGCGCGGCGAGAATCGACGCCACGTCGCGCAGCACGTCCCCCTTCACCACGGCGCGCGCGTTCCAGGGATCGGCCTTGCCCCGGGGAGAGTCGGGGAGAACTCCGGGAGCGGGCGCGACGTCGAGGCGGACGAAGGAAACCGCGCCGGGCGCCGTCGAGTGAAGGACCCGCGCCACGACGAAGGGGAGCCCCGGGACGTCGGCCAGGAGCGTGTAGAGGCCCGGTGCCGCACGCGGCACGACGAAAGTGCCGTCGCTCTCCGTCTTCACGAGGCGCGTCGACTCGTGGCCTCCTCGCGTGATTGCGCGGACGACGACAGTCACGCCCTGAAGTGCGGTGCCCCCGGAACGGACGATTCCCGAGATCGGAGCAGACGACGGGGCCGCTGCCACTTCTCCATTCGGAAGGAGCGCCGCGGCGCCCGCGACGATGCAGACCAGAAGGCTTCGTGTCCTCTGCACGGTCGACTGCCGCCCAACATCATCGTCCCGTCCCGGGGGGGGCGTCAACCCGGCCGTCGCTATTACGCCTCCGGAGGGCCGAGTCCGAGGGTGGCGTTCACGATGTGCCGCGCGATCGCAGGATTCTCCTTCAGGCGACGGGTCGAGTAGGCATACCAGTCGCGCCCGTACGGAACGTAGACCCGGAGGCGGTGTCCTGCCCCGAGGAGGATCCGGCGGAGGAGCGGGTCGACGCCGAGAAGCATCTGGAACTCGTAGGCGTCCGCCGGCAGCTTCAGGCGGTCGATCGTCGCGAGCGCCTGCTCCACGCACGCCTCGTCGTGCGTGGCGACGGCGGCGTAGCAGCCCGCCGTGAGGTGCTTGTCCACCAGGGCCGCGAAGCTCCGGACGATGACGTCCCGCTCCTTGTAGGCGATCGCCCGCGCCTCCCGGTAGATGCCCTTGCAGATCCGGACGTTCATCCTCGCCGCGATGAGGCGGTCGAGGTCGCGCAGGCTGCGGCGGAGACAGGCCTGCAGGACGGTACCCACGTTTCCGAACTCGGACTTGAGCTCCAGCGCAAGGCGGATCGTTTTTTCGGTGTACGGGCTGTCCTCCATGTCGAGGCGGACGAAGATCCCTTTCTCTCTGGCCTTCGCGCAGATGGCGGTCAGGTTCTTCCGGGCGAGGTCCGTGTCGATGGAGAGACCGACGGCGGTGGGCTTGACCGACGTGTTCGCCGGGAGGCCGCTCTCCGCGATGGCGTCGAGGACCCTCAGGTACTCGTCGCGCGCGGCCTCGGTCTGTTCGGGGCGCGTCACGCTCTCGCCAAGAACGTCCAGGGTCGACATCGCTCCCTCTCCGGCGAGGGAGCGGACCGTGTCCATCGCGTCCGCGAGCGTCTCGCCGGCCACGTAGCGGCGGGCGACACGGCGGACGACGGGTTTCGGAACGAACGGTATGGAGGAGACGACGAGGCGGTCGAACAGGCTCATCGCGAAGGCTCCGGCGTTCGCGCGAGGACCGCGACGCTGATCCGGAGCGCCCCGGCGCCTGCCAGGGCTTCTGCCGCCGCGAAGGCCGTGGCGCCGGTGGTCAGGACGTCGTCGACGAGGAGAAGGGTCCGCCCGGCGGCGGACGGCCGGCCCCGGAAGGCACCGGCCACGTTGGCCCGCCTCCCGGCGGCCGTCAGCGAAGACTGGGGAGGGGTCTCCACCACCCGCCGGAGCGCCGGGACCAGGGGAAGGGAGAGCCGCCTGGCCAGCTCGCCGGCGATCAGGGCCGCCGGGTCGTAGCCCCGCTCCCGATTCCGGCGACGCGTGGAAGGGACAGGGACGACGGCGTCGACGGGTCCGATGCCGGCCCGGCGAACCGTCCCGGCGAGCCGGGAGGCTGCCGGTGCGGCGACGATGTCATGCCCCTCGAACTTCAATGCATGCACGAGACGCCGGAGGCCTCCTTCGTACGGTCCGAAGGCGACGGTGCGCGCGACGGGCGGCTGTACGGCCAAGCAGAGGCGGCAGGTCGCTCCGCCTGTCGGCAACGCGCAGCGCGGGCAGGTGGCGTCGGGCTCGAAGCGCGGAAAGCCCTGCCAGCAGGCGGCACAGAAGCCGCCTCCTCCGATGTCGAGCCGTGGCGACCCGCAGCCGGCGCACCGCGAGGGGACGAGCATCGAAAGAAGGAACGAAAAAGGAGGCGCCAGCGCGCGGAGAGGAGACGTCGTGTCCGGAGCCGGCACGTCGCGGCATTCTAGTCGAGGGACGGGGGCCTGTCCTCGGGTTGACGTTCCGCTTTCCCGACGCCTATTCTCCCCGCCAGATGACCTTCGCGGCGCGTGCCCTCACGTCCCGGGGCCGCAGAGTGCTCGCGCTGCTCGCCGCCGCGTGCCTCTCTGCGGGAACGGCCGCGGCCCAGGCGTTCGTCGTCGGAGCCGGAGGCTCGCTCCTCGGCGATCAGGGCCCGGACGTCGTCGACAACGGATTCAACCGGTGGGGTGGTTACG
>JBLMYG010000349.1:0-4171 GCA_050258155.1 Acidithiobacillales bacterium | reverse complement strand
TCTTTCTTTCCAAGAAAATCTCTTAGGTTCTCTTCCGCAATCGCACCGTGCCGGAGGATCCGCGGCGGGTCGAAGGCGACGACCGTCGACTCCAGGCCGTGGCGCGTCGGCCCCCCGTCGAGGACGAAGAGACGGGGGAAGTCGTGCGCCACGTGCGCGGCCGTGGTCGGGCTAGGCCGGCCGGAGCGGTTCGCGCTGGGTGCCGCGACCGGGACGCCGGCGAGGCGGACGAGGTTGCGGGCGAGCCCCTCAGGCATCCGGACGGCGACCGTGTCGAGTCCCGCCGTGACGAGGGAAGGAACGACGGATTTCCTCGGAAGGACGAGCGTGAGAGGGCCCGGCCAGAAGGCCTTGATGAGCCTCTCCGCCGGCGCGGGAATCCTGCGAACGACCTTCCCGAGCATTCTCCGGTCGCAAACGTGAACGATCACGGGGTTGTCGCGAGGCCGGCCCTTGGCCGCGAAGATCTTCGCGACGGCGCTGGAGTCGAGCGCGTTGGCTCCGAGTCCGTAGACGGTCTCCGTCGGGAAGGCGACGAGCTCTCCACGTCGCAGCCGCTCCGCCGCCGCCCGGAGCTCCGCGGGCGCGGCGGGGTGAACGTTCGTCCCGGCGGGGCGCTTTCGCGTCACGCGGCGATCGTAGAACGCCATCCGGGGAAGTGCGGGAGAATCCGTCCTCCCGGAGGTCATCCATGCCGCGTCAGATCGCGATCAGAGCTCTCGTCCTGTCGCTCGTCCTCTCCGCCTCCCTCTCGGCGGCAGCCGGGGAGCGAGAGTACACGGTCCTACTCATGGGACAGAAGGCCGGCTCGGAGACGTGCACGACCTCGGGCGCCGAGACGCGATGCGTCTTCTCCTTCAACGACCGGGGGCGGGGGCCGAAGCTGGAGGCGGTCATTGCCGAAGGGAAGGGCTCGCTTCCGGTCCGGATCGCGATCACCGGAAACAACTACCTGAAGGACAAGGTGGACGAGCGGTTCACCCTCGGGAAAGGGACGGCCCGCTGGAAGAGCACGGTGGAGGCGGGGGAGCGGAGAACCTCCGCGGCCGCCCTTTACCTGCCGTTCGACACAGTGCCGGAGATGGACGCCGTCCTCGTCCGGGCTCTCCTCGCCGCGAAGGGGAATTCACTGCCGCTTTTCCCCGAAGGCGAGGCCCGGCTCACGGGACGCGAGGCAACGGTGGTCACGGGCGCGTCGGGCACGAAGACCGTCACACAGTACGCGGTGACCGGGATCGGCCTCGAGCCTGTCCGCGTCTTCCTCGACGAAAAAGGGGAGCTCTTCGCCACGGGAGGCCAGTGGCTGATGACCATCCGGGAAGGGTGGGAGGTCGCTGCCCCTTCGCTCCTGAAATCGGAGGAGGCCGCGGAAGCGGCGGAGAGCGCGAAGCGCGCCCGTGACATCGCCCGCAAGCCGAAGGGGCCGCTGGTCTTTCGCGACGTCGACCTCTTCGACGCCGACGCCGCCGCGGTCCGCCCGCACTCGACCGTGGTCGTCGCCGGCGACCGAATCGCCGCCGTGGGGCCTGACGGCACGGTCGCCATTCCGGAGGGCGCGGAGGTCGTCGAGGGGAAGGGGAAGACGCTTCTCCCCGGCCTCTGGGACATGCACGTCCACGTCGGGAGCGACGTGGACGGGGTCCTTTATCTCGCCTCGGGGGTGACGAGCGTCCGCGACCTCGGGAACGACCTGCCGACGATCACCGCGCGCCGGGAGCGGTTCGACTCCGGGACGGCCATCGGACCGCGGCTCCTGACATCCGTTCTCATCGACGGCCCCGGACCGTACGCGGGACCGACGAAGTTCCTCGTGGCCAGCGAGGAGGAGGGGCGCGCGGCGATCGAGGCGTGCGTGAAGGCGCCGGGGTGCAAAGGGCTGAAGATCTACAGCTCGATCCGGCCCGAGCTGGTCCCCGGCCTCGTCCGCGACGCGCACGCGAAGGGGCTCCGCGCGAGCGGGCACGTCCCGGCCTTCATGACGGCAGAGCAGTGCGTGCGCGACGGGTACGACGAGATCCACCACGTGAACTTCCTCTTCCTGAATTTCCTCTTCGACAAGGTGCAGGACACCCGGACGCCGGCGCGGTTCATCGCGGTCGCCGAGAACGCCGCGTCGTTCGACTTCGGGTCTCCCGCCCTCGCGGCCTTCCTCCGGCTCCTTCTGGTGCGGGGCGTCGTCGTCGACCCGACAATCGGCACGTTCGAGGACCTCTTCCTCGACCGGCCCGGCCGGGTTCCGGAGGCATGGGCCGACATTGCCGATCGCCTTCCACCGCAAGTGCGGCGAAGCCTCCTCGCAGGAGGGCTCCCCGTTCCCGAAGGGAAGGACGCTCTCTACCGGCGCTCCTTCGACGCGCTGCTCCGGATGGTCCGGCTCCTCCACGAGCGAGGGGTCCGGATCGTGGCGGGGACTGACGGCTTCCCCGGGTTCGCCCTGCCCCGCGAACTGGAGCTCTACGCGAAGGCCGGCATCCCTGCCGCCGACGTCCTGCAGATCGCGACTCTCGGTGCTGCGAGCGTGGCGCACCGGGCGGACGAGCTCGGGACGATCGTGCCGGGGAAGCTCGCCGACCTCGTCCTGGTCGACGGGAAGCCGGCCGAGACGATCTCCGACGTCAGGAAAGTCTCTCTCGCCGTCAAGGGCGGGATCGTCTACGACGCGGCGGCGCTCTACCGGTCGATCGGCGTCAGGCCGTGACGGCCGCACCGGATCCGGCCCGAAGCTACCGCATCGCCTCCATCGGCGTCAGGCGGGAGGCGCGGACGGCCGGGTAGAGACCGAAGGTGAGGGCGAGCGAGATCGCCACGCACCACGCCACGACGAGGCCGACGGGGTTCACCACGAGGCCCCACGGGAACATCGGAGAGAGCAGCCGGCAGAGGACGGCGCCGGCGACCGTGCCGACGAAGGCGCCGAGGCAGGCGAGGACGGCTGCCTCGAGGAGGAATTGCAGGAGGATCTCGCTGTCCGAGGCGCCCAGCGACTTGCGGAGGCCGATCTCGTACCGCCGGTCCGAGAAGGAGATCAACATGACCGACAGCACACCGACGCCGCCGACGAGCAGCACCGTCGCGGCCAGGGACAAGAGGACGATCCGCCACCCGCGCATCTCGTTCATGAACTGCTGATACCACCGCGCCGCTTCGGCCTCGAGGTCCTTGATCTCCACGTCTTCGATCCCGTGGTGAGCCTGCCGGACCCGAGCGAGGACGAGGGACGAGACCTCGGAAAGGTCGCTCTTCCTGGCCAGCTTCACGGCCACGCTCGTCAGCAGGCGCGACGGGTCGATCCGGTCCATGTACGTCTCGAGAGGGATCTGGATGCCGTTCGCGTCGTAGTAGATCTCCTCGTTGAAGACCTGGAGGCGGTCCTGGAGGCCGACGATCCGGAAGGGGACGCCCTCCACGACGATGTCCCGCCCGACGGGGTCGGCGCCGCCGAAGAGCTTCGCGCCGAGCGTGGCGCCGACGACGGCGACGGTGCTGCGCCTCTTCCGGTCGTCCTCCGTGATCCCCCGCCCCGACTGGATGGGACGGTTCATGTAGCGGGCGTATTCCGGCGTCAGCCCCGTGACGAACATCCGCTCGATCCCGCCCGGCGTCTGGACGAAGGAGCGCTTCGTCGCCCGCGGGAGGAAGGCGAGCACTTTCGGGTGCGGCGCCGTCAGGCGCGGGAGGTCCTCGTAGCGGAAGCCCGGAGACATGGCAAAGCGCTTCTGCTCCTCTGTCGTCTGCGGCGGCCTCGCCTGGACGACGACCGTACCGTCCCAGGCCATCCCCTCGAATCCGGCGCCGACCTTGTCGAGGACGCCGTCGAGGACAGAGCTCATGACGACGAGGGCGAAGACGCCGAGCATCAGGAGCGTCAGCGTCAGGATCGACCGGAGCTTGTGCGACCAGAGCTCGACGAAGCCCCCCTTGATGACTTCCCAGGTCAACGCGATACGAGCGGCGAAAGACAAGTGCTTCTGCGGGCGGCCGGTGTCAAGGGTCTGCGACCGCTGTGCGGCGCGCTGCGCGCACCCTTGACACGCGCCGCCCGCAAAGCCATCTGTCCTTCGCCGCCCGTTTCACGCTCGTCTGGGAGGTCATCAAGGGAGGCTTCGTCGAGCTCTGGTCGCACAAGCTCCGGTCGATCCTGACGCTGACGCTCCTGATGCTCGGCGTCTTC
>JBLMYG010000348.1:0-3046 GCA_050258155.1 Acidithiobacillales bacterium | reverse complement strand
CCGGAGGTCATCCTGATGGACATTCATCTCCCGGGTCTCCCGGGTTCGGAGGCCGTCCGGATCGTCCGCGACGAGTTCCCGGGCGTCGCGGTCCTCATGCTGAGCGTCTACGAAGGGGAGGAGCAGATCTTTCACTCTCTTTGCAACGGCGCCTCGGGCTACCTGCTGAAGAAGACGGCGCCGGGGAAGCTCCTGGAGGCGATCCGCGACGTCAGGGAGGGGGGGTCGCCGATATCGCCCGAGATCGCTCGGAAGGTGATCCAGGTCTTCCGCGACATCGGGCCGCCGGCCGTGCCGGAGCACGATCTGACGCCCCAGGAGGTGAGGCTCCTGAAGCTCCTCGCGGACGGGGCGAGCTACCAGGCGGCGGCGGACGGCCTCGGGATCAGCATCAACACGGTCCGCAACTACATCCGCTCCGTCTACGAGAAGCTGCACGTGGGCTCGAAGTCGGCCGCGGTGAGCAAGGCCCTGAAGCGCCGGATCATTTGACGATGAAAGAAAACCGCCGTCGGCTCCTGCGCTGGGTTCTCCCGGCCGCCGGAATCCTCGCCGTCGCGATCTGGGTCATCGTGTCCCGCGCCAATAACGCTCAGGCGGCACGGACGCGATCCGCGGCCGTGCGCGAGATTCCGGTCGTCGGGGAGACGGCCCGGACGGGGGATCTGGGCGTCTTCGTGAACGGGCTCGGCACGGTGACGCCGGTGAGTACGGTGACGGTCCGGAGCCGCGTCGACGGGCAGCTCATCAGCGTCGCCTTCCAGGAGGGGCAGATCGTCCGCAGCGGCGACGTCCTCGCCGAGATCGACCCGCGACCGTTCCAGGTCCAGCTTCTCCAGGCCCAGGGCCAGCTCGCCAAGGACGAGGCGTCCCTGAAGAACGCCCGGCTCGATCTCGAGCGCTTCCGCTCCCTGATCGACGACGGCCTGATCCCCCGCCAGCAGCTCGACGCGCAGGTCGCGACCGTCAACCAGGACGAGGGGGCGATCCAGAGCGACCGCGCGCAGATCGAGAGCGCAAAGCTGAACCTGACCTACAGTCGGATCACGGCGCCGATCTCCGGGCGGGTCGGCCTCAGGCTCGTCGACCCTGGAAACATGGTCCATGCAAGCGACGCCAGCGGCCTCGTCGTCATCACGCAGCTTCAGCCGATCACCGTGGTCTTCACGATTCCCGCCGACCGCCTTCCGGCGGTCCTCGCGAAGTCGAAAGGCGGCCGCGGGCTCGTGGTGGAGGCGTGGGACCGGGATCTGCAGAGCCGGCTGTCCACGGGTGCGGTCCTCGCCGTGGACAACCAGATCGATCCGTCCACCGGGACGATCCGGATCAAGGCTCTCTTCCGGAATGACGACCTGAAGCTCTTCCCGAACCAGTTCGTGAACGCGCGGCTCCTCGTCGACACGCTGCGCGGCGTGACCCTCGTCCCGACGGCCGCCCTCCAGCGGAGCCCGCAGGCGATGTACGTCTACGCGGTCACTCCGGAGAAGACCGTCGCGATGCGCACCGTCGAGGTCCTTCATACGGAAGGAGACGAGACAGCCGTCAAGAGCGGCGTCGCGTCCGGAGAGGTCGTCGTCGTGGACGGCATCGAGAAGCTCCAGCCGGGGGCGAAGGTGGCCCTGTCGATGTCCGGCGGCTCCCGGAAGAAAGGGTGATGAACCCCTCCCGCCCCTTCATCCTGAGGCCGATCGCCACCTCGCTCCTGATGGCGGGGCTTCTCATCGCCGGGATGATCGGCTTCAAGCAGCTCCCCGTCTCGGCCCTTCCGCAGGTCGACTATCCGACGATCCAGGTGGTGACCTTCTATCCGGGGGCGAGCCCCGACGTGATGGCGTCGGCCGTGACCGCTCCGCTGGAGCGCCAGTTCGGGCAGATGCCGGGGCTGAACCAGATGACGTCGTCCAGCTCCTCGGGGAGCTCGGTCATCACGCTCCAGTTCGCCCTCGACCTGAACATCGACGTGGCGGAGCAGGAGGTTCAGGCGGCGATCAACGGATCGGGGACCTACCTTCCCCGCGACCTGCCCAACCCCCCCATCTACAGCAAGATCAACCCGGCGGATGCCCCGATCCTGACGCTGGCCCTCACGTCGGAGACGCTTCCCCTCTCGAAGGTCGAGGATCTCGCCGACACCCGCTTCGCCCAGAAGATCTCGCAGCTTCCGGGCGTCGGCCTCGTCAGCATCACCGGCGGGCAGAAGCCGGCCGTCCGCGTCCAGGTGAACCCGACGGCGCTCTCCGCGTACGGCCTCACCATGGAGGACGTCCGGACGTTCCTCACGCAGTCGAACGTCAACCAGGCCAAAGGGGCCTTCGACGGAGCCCGGCAGTCGTACTCGATCTGGGCGAACGACCAGCTTCTCTCGAGCGAGCAGTACAGGCCGCTCGTCGTCGCCTACCGGAGCGGCGCGCCCGTCCACCTCTCCGACATCGCCACCGTGGTGGACGCTCCCGAGAACGTGAAGCAGGCGGCCTGGATGAACCAGACGCCGGCCGTGATCGTGAACATCCAGCGCCAGCCCGGCGCGAACATCATCTCGGTCGTCGACCGGATCAAGAGGCTCCTTCCCCAGCTCCGCGCCGCGCTGCCGCCGGCGGTTACGGTCTCGATCCTGACCGACCGGACGACGACGATCCGCGCGTCCGTGAAGGACGTCGAGCTTACGCTGATGCTCACGATCGGGCTCGTCGTCATGGTCATCTTCCTCTTCCTCCGGACGGCCGCCGGGACCGTCATCCCCAGCGTGGCGGTCCCGCTCTCTCTCGTCGGGACCTTCGGTGCGATGTACCTTCTCGGCTTTTCGCTGAACAACCTGACGCTGATGGCCCTGACGATCTCGACCGGTTTCGTCGTGGACGACGCCATCGTGATGATCGAGAACATCTCGCGCTACATCGAGGAGGGGGTGCCCCCCCTCGAGGCGGCTCTCAAGGGCTCGCAGCAGATCGGCTTCACGATCCTCTCGCTGACGGTCTCCCTCATCGCCGTCCTCATTCCGCTTCTCTTCATGGGCGACATCGTCGGCCGCCTCTTCCGCGAGTTCGCC
>JBLMYG010000347.1:0-3826 GCA_050258155.1 Acidithiobacillales bacterium | reverse complement strand
GAAGGTGTCCCCTTCCTTGAAGTCGCGCATCATCTCGCGCGTCGTCTTCCCGAGGGCCTGGACGACGACCGTCACCGTCCCCCAGTCGCGGTCGTAGTCCGCCACGGTCAGCGGGATCCGCTCGCCCCCTTCCCTGAGGCGGACCATGACGAAATGCCCGGGCTTGGCCGCGTTCGCCACGTCGGGCGCATGGACGTCCCACAGGAACGTCACGTCGGAAAACTGCTCGCGCTTGACGATCTGGTACAAGGTTTCTCCCCCCAAGCCTTCGAGGCGGCGAGACTATCCCCCCGTCGGCCTCCGGGGGATATGGTGCAACTGCTTTATCCCGTTCAGCTTGTGCCTGGGGCTCACAACGCTGTCACGTCCACCTGCTCCCGCCTGGCGGCCTTTTCGGCGGCCTCGACGGAGATGGCGCTGGGGCCGTCGCTCTCGGCCAGCTTCGCGTCGCTGATGCCGTAGGCGCGAAGGAGGTGCCGCGGCGGCCGGAAGTCGAGGTCGGCCTCGTGGGCGAAGAGCCGCCCGAGGTTCTCCACATACGCCGTCGTCAGCTCTCGTGGAGTCACGTGGTCGAACTCCTGCGCCACCTTCCGGCTCCCGTACGACATCAGGACGAGCGAGTGGAAGACGACCTGGTAGATCAGCCGGAGGCGAAATCGGCTCCGGCCCGGGTGCCTTGCGAGCATCTCCCGGATGAAGTGGACGTTCAGCGGGATGTGGAACGACTCGTCGCGCGTCAGGATCTTCAGGAGCTGGCGGGGGAGCGGCTGCGTGACGTGCCTCAGCGAGAGGCGGTACGTCGTGGCGCCGATCGTCTCGAACATCAGGTTCGTCAGCATGACCGACTCCATCCGCTCGGCCTTCGAGTAGGTCCGGTAGAAGGAGCCGACCATCCACCCCATCGGCGTCACGCCGCCGCCGACGTGACCGAGGAACTGGTCCAGCAGCTCGCGGTGCCAGCCCTCCTCGTTACCGTAGAGGACGAGGCACTCGGCCAGCTCCGGGTCCCAGCCGCGGACCTCCTCCGCCAGCTTGTGCGCCCCCGCCTTGCCCGACTCCTCGGCCCGGTAGGCGGCGTTGAAGAAGGCGATGCAGGCTGTCCGCTCCTCCTCCGAGGCGAACTCGACGGGCTTCGAAAGGTCGAGCCTCTCCTGGTACATCTTCTCCGCCCGGCGCTTCAGGATGGCGAGCCACCACGATGTCGGACGCTGGACCGGGATGCCGATCCGGACACCGGGACCGCTGGCCAGGCTTCCCCCACTGCCGCTCACGGCGGCGGATCTTGCCGAAAGGGGGAGGGGGGCGTCAAACGGCCCGGGAGCGCGCCTTCCTCGGGCTGGCTCTCGACGCCCGGAGACCGCTCCACGAGCGCGTCGATCCCGCGGGTACAGCCCGCGCCGCGTTGCCGCCCGTGTTCCGTGGTCCTCGAGCCTGGAATCTATAATTGAGACGCAACCCTATTCGCTCTGCGCGCGCTCCGCTTACTTCCCGAAGACCTCCTTGAGGAGCCCGGTGACGCGCGCGGCGGGATCCTTGCGGATCTTGCGCTCCTCCTCGGCCACCATGAAGAACAAGCCGTCGAGAGCTTTGCCGACGACGTACTTGTTCAGGTCGAACGACGGGACGTTTACGAACGGTATGGACTGCGCGCGGCCGACCAGGTCATTGTATTGACGCGTGACGCCGACCTCGTTCATCGACTTCTCCACGACGGGTTGGAACGCCTCGGTGAGTTTCCCGGTCGTCTTCCCCTTGAAGTAGTCGGTGGCCGCCGTGTCGCCTCCCGAGAGGATCTTCCGGGCGTCCTCGAAACTCATCTCCTTGACCGCGCCCCAGATGATGTCCTTGGCGGCTGGCGCGGCTTTCTCGGCGGCCCGGTTCATGCTGAGAACGAACTCGTCGATCTGCGGGCCGTAGCCGACCGCTCGCAGACCTTTCTCCACGCCTGAAAGCTTCTCGGGCATGAGGATCTTGATGGCCTGGTTCTTGAAGTAACCATCGACTTTTCCGGTCAGGTTGACGGCATTGCCGGTGCCGATCTTGAGCGCCTCCTTCAGGCCGGAGGCGACTTTATCGTCGGTCAGCGATGTCTTCTCTCCCAGGCCCAGGTGCTTCGTGACGTCTTCGATCTGAGCGGCGAGCGGATTGCCGAACAGCAGAAGGATGGAAGCGGCGATTGCAGAGAGAGCGCGCATGACAAACCTCCTTCTGCGACGATTCTACGCCCGCACAGCCTTCCGTTTACCTCCTGCCCTTCCGAGGAGACTCGAACCTGAAAGCGACCGGGGCGATGAAGCAAAAGGAGTCAGGCCTGCTAACTTGCGAAAGGGTCAGGAACCATCCCTCATGGTCGCAGGCGTCGTTCCGCTTCTGGCTGCTCGGAAAGTCTATAGTTATCGGCCAGCCGACCAAGACGTACCAATGATCGATAATCGAGACATGACCCCATCGTCCCTTTTCCTTGATTTCCACTGCCGGACGACTAAGACGATAATCTGGATCCCTCAAATCCCGGGGGAACGGAAAACGGGGCAAGGTCGGTTGACCCTGGAGGTGCGGCGGCACCGTGGGGCCGCCCGCGGGGCCATCTCCCCTGACGTCTAATTGATATTAGAGACGCGACCCTCATTGGCTCTATAATTGATAATTGAGACGCGACCCCACGGCTTCCACGACCCCACGGCTTCCACCCCACGGATTGATGGCCGATCTTAGACAGGAGTGTCGACCCCCCCAAATTCCTCCTACGGCTTGCCTATCAGTAAGAAGTCCAAAATAAGCACAGCCGGATGACCTGCGACATCTCGGCCCAAGAACAGTGGGTATGTGCCATCCCCCATGCCGGTACTGAAGAAGAAGAGATTACCGGCGCCGGCCACCGGTACCTCTCCCCATTCAAAAGTCTGACCACGTTGGCCACGCGCCGCGATGTCCACTAGGGGCGTGCCGCTCAAAGCTATCGATCGCGCTGCAGCGAATGCTCCGAGATAGGCGCGGGCCGAATCCACGGCGATCTCATGGCTGCCGCTAGGGTGCTGATCATCGTCAGAGAGACATGCCTTCTCCCAGAACGTTGGTTCCGCCGCGGAGAAACTGATAATTACCGCCGCTATCCTTCGATCGCTCCTTTTTTCGGCAAAGGTCACGTCGACGGCGTACGCCCCAGGTTCGAAGCCAGCCGTGAGCACGGGTGGAAAATCAGACCGAAAGAGATCTTGCGAGGGGTCACCAGCGGAGAGTTTTCCGTCCGGGAGCGCCATCACACCAATCCGTTCCACGCTAAGACTCCAGCCGCGTCGCGAGCCCCCCCTCCGCAGGGCCGCGGCGTGCTCATAGGAAGATGCGTCACCGTTCATCGGCACTCACAGGGATTATTCCGCGAGCCGCTATAGGCTGACACTGGCCAGAACTTGAGCCAGTCAGGCACCCGATTCCATTGCTGAACGAAGCGTGCATTCTCCTGGAGGATTGCCTTCAGAAACTTCGGCAGAAAGCGATAACGTGACGGATCATCGACGGCATGTTGAAGAGCAGGCACGTACTTGCCATTGAAGACGTTTTCGGTGGCCCAAGTTGGCAGTCGACGATTGCCGAAGAAAGGTACGCCACCACCTTTCCTTAGGCTTGAGTATCGACTTGGAATCCAGTGCGACCACTCAAAGCCGGGTCTGGAAATCCATCCATTGGCTCCACGGCCAAGAGACAGGGCGGCGACAGTATTATCACTAGTGCAGCGAGTCCAAAGGGCAGAGAAGAAGCCACCGACGTACGCCGCACCCTTCTCGAGGAAGCCAGCATTAGGATCAGTAATGATTTCAGCGTAGTC
>JBLMYG010000346.1:0-8672 GCA_050258155.1 Acidithiobacillales bacterium | reverse complement strand
GAGCCCCCCCGCACGACGAGCCGGACGGCGACGAGCGGCAGGCCTTCCCGGCGGACGATCTGGACGGTCAGCCCGTTCGGGAGGGTCGAGGCGGCGATGTCGGGAGCAGGGATCGGCTTCTCGTCGAGGAGGTCCGGGAGGTCGGTCGGAAGCATCGGTCCGGCCTTCTACGGGGAGGTCCCCGCTGTCCCGTTCATCCTCGCCGGCGCCACGACGATCGTCGCTCGCGCGGCGGGAGCCAGCCACGCCGCTGCGCGAGACAGCTCCTCCGGCGAGACCTCCTCGACGCGGGACGGGATGTCGCAAAGGGTGTCGGCGCGGCCGCCGAAGGCCGTGGCCTCCGCCAGCTCGACGGCGAGGCCGACGCGGGACTCGAGGCCGGAGTACCAGTCCGCGAGAACCTTCGTCTTGATCCGCTCGACCTCTTCCGGAGGGACTCCTTCCTTCGCGATCCGGACCACCTCCTCGTCGAAGGCGGCGAGGACCCTCTCGTGCGGGACGCCCCGCCGGTACCCGATGCGAGAGAGAAAGATCGTCGTGTCGTCGTACCAGGCCCCGCCCTGGAAGGGATTGAGGCCCCCGGAGACCTCCGAGGCGATCTC
The DNA here is from genome assembly GCA_050258155.1 of Acidithiobacillales bacterium. Classification (GTDB taxonomy): domain Bacteria; phylum Acidobacteriota; class Thermoanaerobaculia; order UBA5066; family UBA5066; genus DAOMFB01. The sequence goes on along the minus strand of JBLMYG010000346.1, from coordinate 8,070 downwards.
GCGCCCCTCGACGAGACCCCGGTAGAGGCGCGAGGCACGTCCGTTGTGAAGGAGCTCCCCGAGGAGGAGGAGCGGAAAGGCGTCCGGGTGCGTCCGGGGCGGCATTCGCCATCCCATCCCGAGGGCGGGCGTTCTGGCGAGAGCCGAGCTCTTCACGACGAGGGCCGGCTCCCTCCGCGGCGGCTCCGAGAGATCCGGGCGCGGTGGCGTCTCGCCGTCCGGGATCTCGCCGAAGAGACGCTCTGCCTTCGCGAAGAGCTCTCCGGCCGCGACATCGCCCGTCACGGCGAGGACGGCGTTGTTCGGGCGGTAGTAGGCGGCGTAGAAGCTCCCCACGTCCGCGAGCGTCGCCGCATCGAGGTCGTGGAAATCGCCGTAGCCGTCGTGCGCGTTCTCCCACTTCTCGAAAAGGGCCTGCGGGAGGTCCGAGAACTCGAAGAGCCCGTACGGGTCGTTCTGGACGTTGACCCGGATCTCTTCCTTCACGACGTCCCGCTGGTTCTCGAGCGAGTCCTTCTCGAAGGCGAGCGCCGTCATCCGGTCCGCCTCGAGCCAGAGGAGCCGGTCGAGGGCCGAAGCGGGGAACGACGCGATGTAGATCGTCGCGTCGGGACGGGTCTGGCCGTTGCTGGTCCCTCCGGAACCCTCGCAGACGCGGTCGAAGACCCCCCGCGGCGTGCGGGGCGTCCCCTCGAACATCAGGTGCTCGAAGAGGTGGGCGAAACCGGCCTTTCCGCGAGGCTCCAGCCGCGAGCCGACCCGGTAGAGGACGCAGAGTCCGACGACGGGCGCGCTCCGGATCTCCGAAACGGCGACCGTCAGTCCGTTCGGGAAGGTACGACTGTCGACGTACAGCGAGAGCGTCACGACATACCTTCTGATGTTCGGCGGCCGCTGTCGGAGCTGCGGCGGATCAGGAGTTCTTGATGAGCTGCCGGGCGATGACCATCCGCTGGATCTCGGAGGTCCCTTCGCCGATCGTGCAGAGCTTCACGTCGCGGTAGTACTTCTCGGCCTTGAAGTCCTTGATGTAGCCGTAGCCGCCGTGGATCTGGACCGCGAGGTTCGCGACCCTTACCGAGACCTCCGACGCGAAGAGCTTCGCCATGGCCGACTCCTTCGTCGTCTTCAGGCCGCGGTCCTTCATCCAGGCGGCCCGCCACGTCAGGAGGCGCGCCGCGTCGATCTCGGTCGCCATGTCGGCGAGGTAATTCTGGATCGACTGGAACTCGCAGATCGGCCGGCCGAACTGCTCCCGCTGCCTGGAGTAGTCGAGGGAGCACTCGAAGGCCCCCTGCGCCATGCCGAGCGCGAGGGCGGCGATGGAGATCCGGCCGCCGTCGAGGACGGTCATCGCCTGGACGAACCCTTCGCCGGGGCGTCCGAGGACGTTTCCCTTCGGGATCCGGCAGTCCTCCATCACGAGCGTTGCGGTGTCGGAGGCGCGGAGCCCCAGCTTGTTCTCCTTCTTCCCTGCGTGGATCCCCTTCTGGTGGAGGTCGACCACGAAGGCGGAGATGCCGTGCGTCCCGCGGCTCCGGTCCGTCACCGCCATCAGGACCGCCACGTCGCCGACCGAGCCGTGCGTGATGAAGTTCTTCGAGCCGTTCAGGACCCACTCGTCCCCGTCGAGGACGGCGGTCGTCTTCGTCCCCTTGGCGTCGCTCCCGGCCCCGGCCTCCGTGAGGCCCCAGGCGCCGATCAGCTTCCCTTCCGCGAGCGGCACGACCCATCTCCTCTTCAGCTCCTCGGTCCCGAACAGGAAGATGTGGTTCGTGCAGAGGCTGTTGTGCGCCGCGACGGAGATACCGACCGACCCGTCGACCCGCGAGAGCTCCTCGACGACGTTGACGTAGTCGACGTAGGAAAGCCCCGCGCCGCCGTACTCCTCGGGGAAGATCACCCCCATCATCCCGAGCTCCCCCAGCTTCCGGACGACGTCACCCGGGTACGTCTGGGTCTCGTCCCACCTCATGACGTGCGGCGCGATCTCCGTCTCCGCGAAGTCACGGACCATCTTCTTCACGGCCAGCTGCTCTTCGGTCAGAGAGAAGCCGCCCCCCGCGGCCGTATTCGGTAGAACCGCGTCGAGAACGGTGTTCATGGAATCACCCCGAGGACGCCCTCTCTGTATCTTTGACAAGGGCGTCAAATTTTCAGGGCTATCTTACCGCTGCCGGCGCCGAGGAGGTGGGGAGTGATGCAAAGGGCACCAGGGCCGTCCCCGGGTAGTACCGGGCCAGGATCTCCGCGTACGCCCTCCCCGCAAGCGCCATCCCGAACGCGCCGGTCTGGCAAAGGCCGACGCCATGTCCCCAGCCCCGGCCATAGAAGGTGAAGACCGGCATGCCGCCCCGTTCCCTGCCCGAGACGACGGTGAAAAGAGTCTCGGGAAGACCGAGAGCGAACCGGATCTCGAGGCCGACGAGGATGATCGGCCCGACGTCCGTCGCGAGACGGACCCGGACGGCCCGGCCGGAGTCGCCGCGGGCGAGCACCTCCAGTCTCCTGACGAGGGCGATCTTTCGCGACGGGTCGCGCTCCCGGAGCTTCGCCGCCAGCTCCGCTCCCGTGAAGCGGCGCGTCCAGTGGATCCAGGCCGATTCGCGCTCGTACGTTCCCGCGGCGGGCGCGGGCGCGTGAACCAGGCCGACGGCCGCGCCGCCACGGACGAGGACGCGGACCCGGTCGCCCGGGTAGACGCGGAGCGTCGCGACCGGTGTCAGGGCCTCGGCCGATCCCGAGAGAAGGGCCGGCGTCTCCAGCGGGTACGTGGCTCTCCCCTTCGGTCCCTTCACGACGATCTCGTCTCCGGACACGGCGGCGAGCCGGCCATCGATTTCCTCGAAGTCGCCGAGGCGCCCGAGGAGCGTGGCCCAGAGGCCGGCGACCTCCTCGGGCTTCAGGACGCGCAAGGTCGGAAGCGCCGCGGCTCCCGCGAGCTGGAAGCGCGAAAGGAGCGCGAACGCCGCGCGGGCCCGCGGGCTCCAGGTGGCCGGCGCCTCGTCGCGCTCGACCTCCTCGGTCAGGATCGCCGTGCTGCCGAAGCCGGCGGCGTCCGCGATCTCGATGTAGGCCGAGGCGGGCCACAGGGAGTGCGGGCCGCTCCGGGGAGGAAGGCCGAGACGCTCACGGACGGCATTCCTCGCGGCCGCGGCGCCGGCGGCCGTCGGGTCCTTCCCGAGGGAGGCGAGGAGCGCGCGGCCCCGCGCACCGAGGAGCGTCGTCGTCCGCGCCGACCCCTTCGCCACCGGCCGGCCGCGGATCGAGACCGGCGTCTCGCCCGAGCAGGCGACGGAGACGAGATAGGGACGCGGCGAGGCGGCGTTCGTGAAGACGTCGGCGCCATTCTCCGTCCGGCCGCCGCAGGTGGAGGTGAAGACGGTATCGGCGAGCGCCCCGTCGAAGACGAGGACCTCGCCGGCCGTGTCGTCCACGGCGCGGGATGAGAGGGGCTGCTCGACCGCCACGCCTCCGTAGACCTGGCAGCGCGGCGTGGCGCAAAGGTCGTACCCCTCGTTCGCGAGGTCACCGCGGTGCTTCAGGGCATACGTCCTCGCGGCCACCGCCTGCGCCTTCAGCGCCTCCGGCTCGTCGTAGACGCGCGGCCCCATCTCCGCGGGGACCACGCCTTTCAGGTAGTCCTCGATGCCCACCCGGTTCACGACGTGGAGTGTCCCGCGCGGCGTCAGCCGGAGGAGCAGGACTCCGCGGTACGACGAGTCGCCGTACGGGACGGGGCTTCCGTCGGCTCGGGCGAGCGCGACCGGGGACGGCCACACCTCCGAACGGCCGTCGACCTCCACGTCGACCACGCCCGCCGCCGGGCGGACGAGAAGCGCCCCCCTCCGCAGCTCCGTCCGGCCGCCGCCCCGGAGAAGCCAGTCAGCGAGCGGGAACGACGCCGTGGCGCGGTCCGTGCCGATGGCCACGTCGAGCGCGGGCTGCGTCACCTCGGGGAAGGGCGGAGCAGGAGCGGGCGTCGGAGTCGGAGCCGGCGTCGGCCCCGGCCCCGGAGGCGGCGTCGGGACGGGCGGCGAGACCGCCGCGCGCGGGGCCGGCGCGCAGGAGACGGCGGCGAGAAGCAGGCCGGCGGCTGCGAGCCCGCGGAGGCGGAGGGAGGTGAGCCTCACCCGAGCCGCTCGCCCAGCCTCGCTTCGCGGCGAAAGTCCTTCCCGGACATCTCGACCAGCCGGCACATCTCGGCGAGACGGCTTCGCACGGGGACGCCGACGCGCAGCTCCAGCGTCTCGCCCCCCGGTTTTTCGGGGACGTCGGCGTAGTTCGTCGTCAGGATCGTCAGTCGCTTCCGGTTGTAGCGGGTGTTGAGGAGCCCGTAGAGGACGTCGCGCGCCCAGTCGGTGGGGCGCCGCGCCCCGAGCTCGTCGAGAATGAGGAGGTCGGCGTCCCGGTAGATCTGGAGAACCTCGTCCTCGCTCTCGTCGGACCCGCGGGAGAACGTCGCCTGGATCCGCGCCAAAAGCTCGGTGAAATCGCAGAAGACGCCGCGAAGCCCCCCCGTGTCGACGAGCTCCAGGAGGATCGCGGCGGCGAGGTGCGTCTTGCCGACCCCGACGGGCCCCACGAACAGCAGCCCCAGGTCGACGGCGGGATAGTCGGCGACGAAGCGGCGGGCCGCCGCCTTCGCCCTCTCCTGCGACGGTTCCTGTGGCCGGTAGTTCGTCAGCGAGCAGTTCCGGTAGCGCTCGGGGATCCGGGCGGCACGTCGCCGCGCCTCGCGGTCGGCCCCCGCGCGGCAGCGGCAGGGGACGAGCCTGCGGCCACCCTCCGCCTCCAGCAGGCCGAACCCCTTGCAGACGGGGCAGGTCGCCGGGGATTCAGGGAGGGGGGAGCCCACGAGAGGATTCTAAGAGGAAGACGGCCGGTGCGGACCGTTCACGATCTCAGTTGAGGTAAGCCCGGAGCGCACGGGTCTTCAGCGTTCGCTTGATCCGGGCGATGGCCTGGGCCTCGATCTGGCGGACCCGCTCGCGGGAGAGCTTCAGCTCCTCGCCGATCTCCTGCAGCGTCATCGGCTCGCGCTCGCCGTCGCTCCCGTCCTCTGGAATGCCGAACCGCCGGCAGATGATGGCCCGCTCCTTTTTCGGAAGGACGTCGAGGAGCTGACGCGTCTGCTCGATCGAGGAGCGGCGGAGGAGCTGCTCGTCCGCCGCCGCCACGGTCGTCTGCTCGAGCGTCTCCTCCAGCGTCCGATCCTCCTCGATGCCGAGCGTCTCCGAGAGCGACTCGGACGAGCGCGACATCGCGAGGAGCATCTCCACTTCCGGCACGGTCAATCCCGCCTCCTCGGCGACCTCCTCGATCGAAGGCTCGCGGCCGCCCTTGCGGGCCAGCATCTCGCGGACCCGGAGGACGCGCGCGTGAAGCGTCGCCTGCTTGTGTGGCAGGCGAATCGCACCCCACTGCTCGGAGAGAGCATGCGAGATCGCCTGCCGGACCCACCAGACCGCGTAGGTGATGAACTTCACGCCGCGCGCCGGGTCGAAGCGGCGCGCCGCCTGGATGAGCCCGATGTTCCCCTCGTTGATCAGGTCGAGAAACGAGACTTCGGGGGAGTGAAAGCGCTTGGCGTACGAGACGACGAACCGGAGGTTCCCTCGGACGAGCTCGTCCACCGCCTCCTTCCGCGTCTCCTCGGGGGTCGCCGGGTCCTGGACGAGCCGCCCCAGCACCCGCTCGCGCTCCGGAGAGAGGACCGGATATCGCGCGATGTCCTCGAGGTACTTTCTGAGGACCTTCGACTCGTCGTCCGGGCGGGTGCGCGACGTCACGGGGGGCCGATTATCAACCCGGATCTGAGCCGGCCAGCCGCACGCCTGCCGTTACTCGGTGCGGCGGGCGAGGGCTCCGCGCGGCCGGACGACGAGGGCCGTCGACCGCTCTGCGCCCCGCCCGCCATGTTCGGCCGCCACAGCGCGGATCGCCTCCATGAGCCTTTCGACCTCCCCTTCCATCTTCCGGAGGCGAGACCTGAGGTCGAGGATCACCTCCACGCCGGCGAGGTTGACGCCCAGCTCGCGGGTCAGGGTCAGGATGATCTCGAGCCGCTCCACCGTGTCCTGGTCGTAGAGCCGTGTGTTCCCGGCGGAGCGCGGCGGCAGGATCAGCCCCTCCCGCTCGTAAAGGCGAAGCGTCTGCGGGTGGACGCCGAACCGGCGGGCCACCGTCCCGATCAGGACGTACGACGTCCCGCGGGGGCCGCGAGGCTGTGACGGGGTCCGGCCCTGGGGCCGGGCCTCGTGCCGGGCGTGGGTCACGGCGTCACTTCTTGTCCTCGACGACCTCGGCGTCGATCACGTCGTCGGATTTCGGCTTCGGCGCCTCACTTCCCGGCGCCGCCGCGCCCTCCGGCGTCGGCGTGCTCTTGTAGAGCGCCTCGGCGATCCTGTAGCTCGCCTTCTGGAGGTCCTGCGCCGCCCGGCGGAGCGCCTCCGCATCGCCCGCCTTCGCCTCCAGCGTCTTTTTCGCGTCGGCGATGGCGCTGCGGACCGCCTCTTTCTCGGAGGCCGGCACCTTGTCACCGCTCTCCTCGACGAGCTTCTCCGTGGAGTAGACGAGCGCGTCGAGCTGGTTCTTCGCTTCGACGGCATCGCGGCGCGTCTTGTCCTCGGCGCGGTGCGCCTCGGCCTGCTTGACGGCGCCCTCCACCTCGTCCTTCGACAGGCCCGAGGAGCCCTCGATCCGGATCCTCTGCTCCTTCCCCGTCCCGCGGTCCTTCGCCGCCACGTGCAGGATGCCGTTCGCGTCGATGTCGAAGGTCACCTCGATCTGCGGCATGCCGCGCGGGGCCGGCGGGATGCCGAGAAGCTGGAACGTGCCGAGCCTCTTGTTGTCGGCGGCCATGTCGCGCTCGCCCTGAAGGACGACGATCTCGACCGAGGTTTGTCCGTCGCTCGCGGTCGAGAAGACCTCGGACTTCTTCGTCGGGATCGTCGTGTTCCGCTCGATGAGGCGCGTCATCACGCCGCCGAGGGTCTCGACGCCGAGCGACAGGGGCGTGACGTCGAGGAGGAGCAGGTCTTTCACGTCGCCCGCGAGGACGCCCCCCTGGAGAGCCGCACCGACGGCGACGACCTCGTCCGGGTTCACGCCCTTGTGGGGCTCCTTGCCGAACAGCTCCTTGACGAGCGCCTGGATCCGCGGCATCCGCGTCTGGCCGCCCACGAGGACAACCTCGTCGATCCTGTCGGCGGTCAGGTCGGCGTCCTTCAGCGCTTGCTTGCACGGGTTGACCGAGCGCTGGACGATGTCCTCGACCATCGACTCGAGCTTGGCCCGCGTCAGCTTGATCGTCATGTGCTTGGGGCCCGCGGCGTCGGCCGTGATGAAGGGAAGGTTGATCTCCGTCTCAAGCGTCGTCGAGAGCTCGATCTTGGCCTTCTCGGCGGCCTCCTTCAGGCGCTGCAGCGCCATCGGGTCCTTCCCGAGGTCGATCCCCTGGTCCTTCCGGAACTCCGCGAGGAGCCAGTCGACGATCTTCTGGTCGATGTTGTCACCGCCGAGGTGCGTGTCCCCGTTGGTCGACTTCACCTCCACGACCCCTTCTCCCACCTCGAGGATCGAGATGTCGAAGGTGCCGCCGCCGAAGTCGTAGACCGCGATCGTCTCGTTCTTCTTCTTGTCGAGGCCGTAGGCGAGCGCTGCCGCCGTCGGCTCGTTTACGAGCCGCTCCACCTTGAGGCCCGCGATCAGACCGGCGTCCTTCGTCGCCTGCCGCTGGGCGTCGGTGAAATAGGCCGGGACGGTGATGACCGCCCGCTCGACTTTCTCGCCGAGATAAGCCTCGGCCGCTTCCTTCAGCTTGGTCAGAATCATCGCGGAGATCTCGGGAGGCGAGTACTCCTTCCCCTGCACGAGGACGCGCGCATCCCCGTTCGACGAACGGATGACCTTGTAGGGGACCATCTTCATCTCGGCGGACACCTCTTCGAAGCGGCGCCCCATGAACCGCTTGATCGAGTAGACGGTGTTCTCCGGATTCGTGACCGCTTGACGCTTGGCCACCTGGCCGACCAGGCGCTCCCCCGACTTCGTGAAGGCGACGACAGA
>JBLMYG010000345.1:0-3514 GCA_050258155.1 Acidithiobacillales bacterium | reverse complement strand
TAGAGGGAGACGATCAGCAGGGGGCTGCTCGTCGCCTTCTTGACCGTCAGCCCGAACTGGGTGACGTCGGTCGGCAGGTTCGGCTGCGCCTGCGAGACCCTGTTCTGGGTATTGACCTGATCGGTGTTGATGTCGGTCTCGACGTCGAACGTGACAGTCTCCTGCATCGACCCGTCGTTTGCGTTCGTGGACTGCATGTAGATCATGTTGTCCACGCCGTTCATCTGCTGCTCGAGAGGGGTCGCGACGGACTGCTCGATGGTGATCGCGTCCGCGCCCGTGTAGCTGGTGTTGACCGTGATCTGCGGCGGCACGATGTCGGGGTACTGGGCGGTCGGGAGCTTCGTCATCGCGACGGCCCCCGCCATGGTCATCAGGATCGCGATGACGATCGCGACGATTGGTCGGCGGACGAAAAAGGCACCCACGGGCCTACTTCCCGGCCTCTTTGGCGGGCTCGTGCCCGGCGGGCCCCGCCTCCGAAGCCGAGGAGGCTTCCTTCGGGACGACGGTCATGCCCGACCGGATCCGCTGCAGGCCCTCCACGACGACCCGGTCGCCCGCCTTCAACCCTTCGTCGATGACCCAGAGGCTCCCCTCGACGGGGCCGGGCTTGACGACCTTGATCGTCACCTTGTTGTCCGCGCCCACGACGGCAACCTGGTGGGTGCCCTGCAGCTCGCCGACCGCCCGCTGGGGAACGAGGATGGCGCCCTTCTTGAGGTCCACCGCGACGCGCACCTTGCCGTACTGGCCGGGGCGCAGCAGGTTGCCGGGGTTCGGAAAAACGCCTGCGAGCTGAATCGTGCCGGTCTTCACGTCCACCTCACGGCCGACGAGAAACGGCTTGCCGTGGTGTGGGAACACCGAGCCGTCCGCCAGGATGAGCTGCAGAGGGCCCTTCTCCATGTCCTTGTCGAGCCGAAGGGTCTTCTCGGGCGGTCCGTACTTTGCGACCCAGGCCAGGTACTCCTGCTCGCTCGGGTTGAAGTACACCTTGATGGGATCGACCTGTGAGACCGTGGTCATGACGGTCTGCCGGTTGACGAGGTCGCCGACCTGGGATTTCGCGATGCCCGCGACGCCGTCGATGGGGGAAGCGACCTTCGTCCAGCCGAGGTCGAGCTTCGCCTTCTCGAGGTTCGCCCGGGCGCTTTCCACGTTGGCCTGCCCCGTGCGCTCCCGCGTCTCGGCGTCGTCCAGCTCCTGCTGGCTGATCGCCTTCTGCGCCGCCAGCGGTCTGTAGCGCGCCACGGTCGTTTTCGCGAAGGCGAGCGTTGCCTCGTACTGTGCGAGCGTGCCCTTGGCCTGGTCGTACGTCGCCTGGAACTGGCGGGGGTCGATCTCGAAGAGCGTTTCTCCGGCCCGGACCAGGAAGCCTTCCCGGTAGACCCGCCGGAGCAGGTAGCCCTCGATCTGTGGACGGATCTCGGCGTTGACGAAGCCGTCGAGCGAACCGATCCACTCCTGGTAGATCGAAACGTCCTTCTGGACCACGGGCGCCACCACGACCTCGGGCGGCGGCGGCGGCGGGGGTTCCTTCTTGCTACAGCCGGAGACCGCGAGTATGGCGGCGAGCGCGCACGCGCCCGGCCAGAGGGGGAGTCCTGAGATGCGGGATGACATTGCGCCCTCCCCGAGTCTGCTTCCGCCGGAGCAGAACAACAGGCCGAACTATATCGAGTCGAGACTCTCTCGGACCAGATTTGGCGATTGGACGAAAGTCCCATTGGGCCGGTTGTAGGCCTGTGATCTAATGCGCCGCTCGGGTCTGCGGGCCCGGAACCACGCGACGGCGTCGAGACGCTGAGACGATCCTTCGCGCGGGCACTCGAGACGCAAGAGGGGGAGAACGATGCTCAAGATTGTCCGGATCCTGCTGCTGGCCGCGGCATTCGTTTCGCCGATCTCGCTCCAGGCGCAGGCGCCGAAGAAGGCGCCCATGCGCGCGAGCGACATGGTGGCGGTGACCGTGACGGTCGAGGCGATCGATTCGGCGACGCGAACGCTGACGGTCAAGGCCCCCGGGGGCGACTATGTCGACCTGGAAGTGCCGGAAACGGTCAAGCGATTCTCCGAGATCAAGGTCGGCGACCAGATCCGGGTCAAGTACTACGAGTCGATCGCCGTCGAGGTGAAGAAGGCCGGCGAAGCGACTCCAGGCAAGAAGGTCGAGGGCGGCATCACCCGGGAGCCGGGAAAGAAGCCCTCCGGCAAGGCCGCTCGCAAGGTGACCGTGGCCGTCACCATCGTGTCGATCGACGCGAAGGCGCCGTCGGTCACCGTCAAGGGCGAGGACGGCCACACGCGGTCCTTCCGCATCGAGGACCCGAAGAACCTCGAGGGGGTCAAGCCGGGCGACCATGTCGTCGTCACCTACACCGAGGCGCTCGCGATCGAGGTGGTCGCGCCGAAATCCTGACGCGCGCAGGGTCGTAAGGCCCGGCGCTCGGGTGGAACGCGCCCGGACACCCGGTTCCGTTGCAGGGCTCGCAGGGCCCGCCTGGCAAGCAATTTGCGAGGCCGGTCAGTCCTGCACGCGGGTTCGGCTGAGGGGTAGACTGAAGGCCGAATGATCCCGGAAGTCTTCGAGTGTCCCCGATGCGAGCGGCAGTTCGTGATCGACGGCATTCCCGAGACGGGAAGCGAAGAAGTCCACTGCCCGCAGTGCAGCCGCTTCCTCGGCGTGCGCGACATCGCGTTCGTGCTGCGCAGCGAGCTGGATGAGCTGATCGAGCGGCTCTCCTACGAGAAAGACCGGCTGGAGAAAGACGAGGCGGTCTACGGCCTGACGGATTGCGACGCCGAGATGAAGTTCTACGGCCGCGAGGTGACCCGGGTCATCGGCGTTCTGCGGGGCACGCTCAAGCAGCTTCGGACCCTGCGCGAGGACTACCGGCTCAAGAATTGACGAGGGGCGCCCTCACCCCGACCCTCTCCCGGAGGAGAGGGGGCCACCGCGTGGCTTATGCCGGCGTCTTGGGCTGAATCGCTTCGACGAATTTCCGGAGCCTGCGCAGCGCCGTCTCCCTGCCGAGCAGCGCCAGAACGTCGAAGAGGGGGGCTCCGACGGTGGTCCCGGTCAGCGCGAGCCGCACGGGATGGATCAGCCGGGCGGCGGAGAGACCGAGCGATTCCGCCGTCTGCCGGACGATCGCCTCGAGCGCTTCGACGGACCATTCCTCCTGGGTCTCGAGGCGCGCGATCAGACGCTCGAGGTGCGCGGGGGTCTCGGCCTTGACCTGCTTCTTCATTCCGTCGGCGTCGAAGTCGTCGGGGTCCCGCGCGTAGGCGGAAAGCGCGCGCCCCATTTCGACGATCGTTCGGGCGCGGCTGCGGTGCAGCTCGATCGCCCGAAGGGCGACGACGCGCCCGGGCATCCCTTCCGGCGCAGCCGGCGCCACACGGGCGAGCAGCTCCTCCGCCGGCATCCGGGCGATGTACTGGGCGTTCATCCAGAGGAGCTTCTCCGGATCGAAGACCGAGGGAGAGGCGCCCACGCGGTCGAGCGTGA
>JBLMYG010000344.1:0-3963 GCA_050258155.1 Acidithiobacillales bacterium | reverse complement strand
GAGTCGGCGCCCGTCATCCGCGAGGCGGGGGGCGACCGCTCGGCCGTGACGGGCGGGACGACGGTCCTCTCCGACCGGATCGTCGTCATGATCACGTCCGAGGCGGGACAGACTTTCCTCGACCGGATGATCCGGCTGGTGGAGGGGGCCGAGCGGCAGAAGACGCCGAACGAGATCGCCCTCGACATCCTCCTCGCCGGCCTGACGATCGTCTTCCTCCTCGCGACGGTGACGCTGAAGCCCTTCGCGGCCTACTCCGGCGGGAGCGTCTCGGCGACCGTCCTGATCGCTCTTCTCGTCTGCCTCATCCCGACGACGATCGGAGGCCTCCTCTCGGCCATCGGGATCGCCGGGATGGACCGGGTCCTCCAGCACAACATCCTCGCCATGTCGGGCCGTGCGGTGGAGGCGGCCGGCGACGTGAACGTCCTCCTCCTCGACAAGACGGGGACGATCACGCTCGGGAACCGGGAGGCGACGCGCTTCCTTCCCGCTCCGGGCGTCGACGAGCACGAGCTGGCCGCGACCGCCCAGCTCGCCTCCCTCGCCGACGAGACGCCCGAGGGGCGCTCCATCGTCGTCCTGGCGAAGGAGAAGTACGGCCTGAGGGGCCGGCACCTTCGGGAGCTGGGGGCCTCCTTCGTCCCCTTCACGGCGAAGACGCGGATGTCGGGCCTCGACTTCGAAGGCGGGCGGAAGATCCGGAAGGGCGCAGCCGACGCCGTCGACACCTTCATCCGGGCTGCCGGAGGGTCGTTCCCGCCGGAGGTCCGGAGCGAGGTCGCCACGATCGGCACCGAAGGCGGGACGCCCCTCGTCGTGGCGGACGGCTCCCGCGTGATGGGGACCGTCTACCTGAAGGACATCGTGAAAGGGGGGATGAGGGAGCGCTTCGACCGCCTCCGCGCCATGGGGATCCGGACGGTCATGATCACGGGCGACAACCCGCTCACGGCGGCGACGATCGCGCGAGAGGCGGGCGTGGATGACTTCCTGGCCGAAGCCACACCCGAGCACAAGCTGGAGCTGATCCGGGCCGAGCAGGCCAAGGGGAACCTCGTCGCGATGACCGGCGACGGAACGAATGACGCCCCCGCCCTCGCTCAGGCCGATGTCGGGATGGCGATGAACACCGGCACGCAGCCGGCCAAGGAAGCCGGCAACATGGTGGACCTCGACTCGAACCCGACGAAGCTGATCGAGGTGGTCGAGATCGGCAAGCAGCTCCTCATGACGCGCGGCGCGCTGACGACCTTCTCCATCGCCAACGACGTGGCGAAGTATTTCGCCATCATCCCGGCGATGTTCCTGGCGACGTATCCCGAGCTTCAGGCCTGGAACATCATGCGTCTCGCGACGCCCGAGAGCGCCGTCCTCTCCGCCGTCATCTTCAACGCCCTGATCATCGTCGCCCTGATCCCCCTGGCTCTCCGGGGCGTCCGCTACCGGCCGCTCGGGGCGGGGCGCCTCCTGAGGCGCAACCTACTCCTCTACGGCGCCGGGGGCGTCGTCCTGCCGTTCCTCGGGATCAAGGCGGTCGACCTCCTCATCGTCGCCCTGCGCCTGGCGTGAGGACACCATGAAGCAGCATCTCGTCGCCTCCATCCGTGTCTACCTCGCCCTGACGCTTCTCCTCGGGCTCGCTTACCCGGTGGTCGTCTGGGGAATCGGGCGCATCGCCTTCCGAGAAAAGTCCGACGGGAGTCTTCTGAGAGAGAAAGGGGGCGACCGCCCCGGCGGGATCGTGGGGTCATCCCTGATCGGACAGGCTTTCGCTTCGAAGAAGTTCTTTCACGGCCGCCCCTCGGCGGCCGGCGACAAGGGATATGACGCCCTCTCGTCGGGGGGGACGAACCTGGGCCCGACGTCGCAGAAGCTGGCCGACGCCATCCGTGACGGCGTCGGGCGGACGCGCGCCGAAAATCCCGCGGACTCGGGGCCGGTGCCGGCCGACGCCGTGACCTCCTCGGCCTCCGGCCTCGACCCGCACATCTCCCCCGAGAACGCCCGCTGGCAGATCCCCCGCGTCTCGAAGGCGACCGGCCTTCCGGAGGCCGAGCTTCTCGCGATGGTCGAGCGGCGCACCGAAGGGCGGTTCCTCGACATCTTCGGCGAGCCGCGTGTGAACGTGCTGCGCCTCAACCTCGATCTGCTGTCGCGGCTCGAAGCCCGCGGCGGCGCCCGATAATCGAGGGGTGAAGCCCGAAGAGCCGAAACGGCCCGACCCGGAGGCGTTCCTCCGGCTTCTCGCGCGCGAACGAAGGCGCGGGCGGCTCAAGGTCTACCTCGGGCAGGCGGCGGGGGTCGGGAAGACCTACAAGATGCTGGACGACGCGCACGCCATGCGCGCCCGCGGCATCGACATCGTCATCGGCCTCGTCGAGACGCATGGACGGCAGGAGACGGCCGACCGGATCGGCGACCTCGAGGTCGTGCCGCGGCGGAAGGTGGACTACAAGGGGACGGTCCTCGAAGACATGGACCTCGACGGCGTCCTCGCCCGGAAGCCCGAGGTGGCGGTCGTGGACGAGCTGGCGCACACGAACGCGCCGGGCGGGAAGTACGAGAAGCGGTGGCAGGACGTCGAGGACCTCCTCGAGGCCGGAATCTCCGTTCTGACGACCGTGAACGTCCAGCACCTCGAGGGGGTTCAGGACGTCGTCAAGTCGGCCACCGGTCTCGAGATCAAGGAGCGGGTCCCCGACCGGATCGTGAGGGAGGCCGACGCCGTCGTCAACGTCGACCTCCCCGTCCAGGAGCTTCGCGACCGCCTGAGGGAGGGGAAGATCTACCCCCCGGCGCAGGCGGCCACGGCGCTCGAGAACTTCTTCAGGGAAGAGAACCTCCGGTCGCTCCGGGAGCTGGCCCTCCGGGAGACCGCCGAGAAGGTGGACCAGGAGCGGTCGGAGACCTCCGGGACCTTTCCGGCGCCGTCCGACATCCGCGTGGCGGTCGCGCTCCCCCTCGATCCCGCCGTCGCCAAGGCCCTCATCCTCCGCGGCTCGAAGCTAGCCGGCCGGATGAACACGCGCTGGTACGCGCTCTACGTCCGGAGAAAGCGAGACATGCCGGAGAACCTCTCGGCTGCGCAGCACCGGGCGCTCGTCGACAACATCAACCTCGCCATGGCGCTCGGAGCGACCGTCGTCTACCGAGAGTCCGAGGACGTGGCGGGGGCGATCCTCGACTTCATTCGATCGGAGAAGGTCCGGGCCCTCGTCGTGGGCCGTCCGTCGCGGAGAGGGATCCTGGGCCGGGTCGCGCCGGGGATCGTCCACCGCCTCCTGGAAGGGGCCGACGGGGTCGACGTTGTCGTGGCCGGCCTCCAGCCGGAGGGGCCGGGCTGACCCGCCGGGTCCGCTCCCTTGATTTCGGGCCGACTCGCTCCTAGGTTTTCCGCAGGGAGGTGTATATGCCCGTTTCCGAGAAGCTCACCCACTTCCTCGAGCAGCAGCACGTCCCGTTCGTCACCATCCCCCACGCCAGGGCCTACACGGCCCAGGAGATCGCCGCCTCGGTCCACGTTCATGGCCAGGACGTGGCCAAGACGGTCATCGTCCTGGTCGACGGGAAGCTCACCATGGCGGTCATGCCGGCGACCCGGCGGACCGACCTCGCCCTCCTGAAGAAGGCGCTCGGGGCGAAGAAGATACGCCTCGCCACCGAGGCGGAGTTCGAGGGCGTCTTCCCCGAGTGCGAGGTCGGGGCGATGCCGCCGTTCGGGAACCTCTACCGCATCCCCGTGGTCGTGGACGAGTCCCTGAAGAAGGACGTCGAGATCGTCTTCAATGCCGGGAGCCATACCGAGACCGTGAAGATGCGCTTCGAGGAGTTCGTCAACCTCGTCAAGCCCGTCTTCGCCTCGTTCACGGAAAGGAGCGAGTGAGCCATGGCCGTCAACGTCCGGAAGATCCTTCTCTGGAGGCGCGAGGCGCCGGATGCGCCGGGGGTCGGCGCCGCCAC
>JBLMYG010000343.1:0-3868 GCA_050258155.1 Acidithiobacillales bacterium | reverse complement strand
CGGTGAACGAAGACCTCGCCCGGCTTCGTGTTCGTGATCGAGCTGACCGTGAGGCGCGAGTCGGAGCAGCCGATCCAGAGGACCGTCGGCTTCTGACCCTTCGCGAGCGACGCGTAGAACTCGCGGTTCTTTTCGACGGTCTCGGTGACGAAGCGCCGGTTTCCCTCGAGAAGGGTCGTGATCATGCCGTCTCCTTCGAAGCTGGACGGGAAGATAGCAGAGGGGTGGCCGGACCTGCCGGGGACGACGGCCGCGCCGCTTCCGGAACCCGTCTGCTACCGTTGCGTAACAGCGATCATGGAGAGAGGCTGGCGCGGTCTCCGCTGGGGCGGGGCTCTCCTGGCGACGAGCCTGGGCGCTTGGGGCGCGCCTCCTGACTTCGAGCGGATTTCCCTCCAGCAAGGGCTCTCCCAGAGCGTCATCGAGTCGATCGTCCAGGACCAGAAGGGTTTTCTCTGGTTCGGCACCGAGGACGGGCTGAACCGGTACGACGGCTACGGCTTCACGATCTACCGGTACCAGGCCGACAACCCTCGCAGCCTCATCTACAACGAAATCAAGTCGCTCCACGAGGATCGCTCCGGCGTTATCTGGATCGGCACCTTCGAAGGGGGCCTCTGCCGTTTCGACCCGGCGACCGGGATCTTCACCGGCTACCGGAACGACCCGTCCGACCCCGCCAGCCTTTCGGCGAACGCGGTCCGCGCCATTTTCGAGGACCGTGCGGGAAACCTCTGGGTCGGGACGCAGGGCGGGGGGCTCGACCAGCTCGACCGTGCGACCGGAAAGTTCACCCATCATCGCCACGATCCCGCAAACCCCTCGAGCCTCCCCAGCGACGACGTGCGGGCGATCCTCGAAGACCGGAGCGGAGTTCTCTGGATCGGGACCTATGGCGGCGGCCTCGCCCGGTTCGACCGGGAGCGGGGGACCTTCAGGCGCTTCCGGGCAGACGCCGTCGATCCAAAAAGCCTGAGCCACGATCGCGTCACGGCCCTCCTCGAGGACCGCCGCGGCACCCTCTGGGTCGGTACGTACGGAGGGGGAGTGAACGCGCTCGACCCGGCGAGCGGGCGCTTCCGCCATTTCCGGGCCGCCGGTGCGCAGACGCTCCCGAGTGATCTCATCAGAGCCCTTTTCGATGGGGATTCCGGGTTCCTCTGGATCGCCACGGACGGCGGCGGACTGGCCCGGCTCGACCCCGGGACGGGCGCGGTGGAGAGCTTCCGGAACGACCCGCTGAACTCGCGCAGCCTGAGCACCGACCGGGTCTGGTCCCTCCTCGAGGACAGCTCCGGCA
This sequence comes from Acidithiobacillales bacterium, assembly GCA_050258155.1. Classification (GTDB taxonomy): domain Bacteria; phylum Acidobacteriota; class Thermoanaerobaculia; order UBA5066; family UBA5066; genus DAOMFB01. The sequence continues at coordinate 2,568 of JBLMYG010000343.1, read as the reverse complement.
TCCTCTGGATCGGGACCTACGGCGGGGGCCTCAACAAGCTCAACCTGAGAGGGAAGAGGTTCCACCATTACCGGAACGAGCCGGGGAATCGAAACTCGATCAACAACAACATCGTCTGGTCGGTCCAGGAGGACCGGAATGGGGTCCTCTGGATCGGAACCGACGCCGGGGGTCTGAACCGCGTCGACCGTCGGACCGGAGAGTTCCGGTTCTACCTCCATGACCCGCAGAACCCACGAAGCCTCTCGCACAACGCCGTACGGGTCGTCTTCTTCGATCGGAGCGGTGTTCTCTGGCTCGGGACTGACGGGGGAGGGTTGAACCGCTTCGACCAGGCGACCGGGACGTTCCAGCACTTCCGCCACGACCCGACCGACGCCGACTCTCTCTCCCACGACGTGCTCCGGACGATCTTCGAGGACCGCACGGGGAACCTCTGGATCGGGACGTACGGGGGCGGCCTGGACCGTCTCGACCGGCAGACGGGGCGCTTTCGACACTACAGGCACGACCCCGCGAATCCGCAGAGCCTCTCGAGCGACTATATCCGCGCGCTCTTCGAGGACCCGGACGGCGTCCTCTGGATCGGAACGCACGGCGGGGGTCTGAACCGGCTCGACCCGGCCGGCGGCACCTTTACGGCCTTCCGTGCAAACGCCGCGGACCCCGCGAGCATCAGCTGCGACTTCGTCTTCTCGATCCACGAGGACCGGGCGGGAGCGCTCTGGCTCGCGACGTTCGGAGGCGGCCTGAACCGATTCGACCGGAAGACGGGGCGTTTCGGCCGGTACCGGGAGTCGGACGGACTGGCGAGCGACTCCACCTACGGACTCCTCGAGGACGAGACGGGCCGTATCTGGATCAGCACGACGCGCGGGCTCTCCTGCTTCGACCCGAAGACGTCGTCGTTCCACAACTACGACACCCGCGACGGCCTCCAGAGCAACGAGTTCAACGGGGGCTCTTTCTTCCGGAGCCCGCGGGGGGAGATGTTCTTCGGCGGGATCAACGGCGTGAGTGCCTTCTTCCCGGCCGAGATCGTCCTCGACCGGCAGCCTCCGACGGTCGTCCTGACCGATCTCATGCTCTTCAACAGGTCGGTCCGGGTCGGCGAGCCGGTCCGGGGTCGGGTGATTCTCGAGCGGCCGCTCGCCTACACCGACGCCGTCACCCTCTCCTGGCGCGACGACGTGATCGCCGTCGAGTTCGCGGCCCTCCACTACGCGGCGCCGGAGAAGAACCAGTACGCCTACATGCTCGAGGGCTTCAACCGGGCCTGGATTCCGGCGCGGGCCGACCGGCGCGTCGCGACCTTCACCGGCCTGCCGGCGGGCCGCTACCTCCTCCGGGTGAAGGCGGCGAACGCCGACGGCACCTGGAACGAGCAGGGGACCGTCCTGACGATCACGATCACGCCTCCGTTCTGGGCGACCTGGTGGTTCCGTCTCGCGGCCCTGGCCCTTCTCGCGGGACTCGCCGCCCTGGCCCTCCAGCGGAGGCTTCGGAATGTCCGCCTCGTGGCGGCCCTGACCGCGGCCCACGAAGCGCAGATGGCCCTTCTCCCGCGCTCCGATCCGGAGATCGCGGGGTTCGAGGTGTCCGGAACGTGCCTCCCGGCTTACGAGGTGGGCGGCGACTTCTACGACTACCTTCGCCCGGCCTTCGAGGACGCCGCGCTCTGGATCGCGGTCGGCGACGTCTCTGGGAAGGGAATGCGGGCCGCCATGACGGCAGCGATGTCGGCCGGAATGGTCCACGCCCGGGCCGGCACGCGCGAGCCTCTGGCGGACGTCGTTTCGGCCGTGGGACGCGCTCTGCACGACAAGATCGAGCGGCACATGTTCACCGCTCTCTGCCTCGCGTCCCTCGACGGAAGGAGACGCGAGATGACGATCGTCAACGCCGGCCTCTGCGAGCCGCTCCTGAAGTCCGGCGGGTCGGTGGCGTTCGTGGAGTCCACGGGGCCGTCCTTCCCCCTGGGAGCGTTTCCGGACACCGCCTACCGGAGTCGGATCGTCCCGCTTCGTCCGGGGGACGTGGTCGTCCTCTACACGGACGGCGTGCCGGAGGCGACCGACCGGAGCGGCGCACAGTACGGGTACGGGCCGCTGGCGGAGTTCGTCCGGGGCCTCGACACGGCGTCACTCACCGCCGGGCGGATCCGGGACGCGCTCGTCAGGGAAGTCACCCGTTTTTCCGGCGGCTCGCGCCAGCAGGACGATTTGGCCGTCATCGTGGTCAGGTCCGTCTGACGGGGAGCCTCTCGTCTTTCCGGCACGACCGATCCCGGCGAGAATGCCTCTCACCGAAAGGGGGATCGATGGAGACCTACTACAAGCCCGAGCATCTCGCCCGCTTCGGCGCGATCGCCGAAGGGAACGAGGCGCTCGCCGAGAAGTTCTTCGCCTATTACGGGGCCGTGTTCGCCGACGGGGCGCTCTCCGCGCGGGAGAAAGCGCTCATCGCCCTCGCCGTGGCCCACGCCGTCCAGTGTCCCTACTGCATCGACGCTTACAGCCAGGAATGCCTGAAAAACGGCTCGGACCTCGAGCAGATGACCGAAGCCTT
>JBLMYG010000342.1:0-12180 GCA_050258155.1 Acidithiobacillales bacterium | reverse complement strand
CGACGAGATCCTTCGAGAGCGCGTCCGACTCCGGCGTCCTCGCGGGAATCTCCTGCAGCTCTTTCCAGCGGTTCACCTTCGGTTCCCCATTGACGAAACCCCAGACGTAGGCGTCGAAGCTACCGAACTCGTCTTGTAGTTTCAGAAACGCCTTCGCGTTCGTGACCGCCGCGGCGACCTTCAGCCGGTTCCGGATGATGCCGGGGTCGGCGAGAAGCGCCGCCTGCTTCCTCGCGCCGTAACGCGCCACCACCTCCGGGTCGAAGCCGTCGTAGACCTCCCGGTACCGGTCGCGCTTTCTCAGGATCGTCTCCCACGAGAGCCCCGCCTGCGCTCCCTCGAGAATCAGGAACTCGAAGAGAACACGGTCGTCGCGCTGTGGCACGCCCCACTCGGTATCGTGGTACGGGATCGACAGTTCTGTCCGCGCCCAAGCGCAGCGACCCGTTCGTCCCGACGTCATCCTCCTCCAGCCTTCTCGAACGCCTTGTTCGCGAGGAAGACTTTCGCGTCGTCCTCCACGAAGAAGATCAGACGGACCTCGCGGGGAAGCTCGTGGTCTGCCAGGAAATCAGCGATGGCCAGCGAGGCGATGGCCGCCGCCTCCTCGCGAGGGAAGCCGTAGACGCCCGTCGAGATGGCGGGGAAGGCGACGGTCTCGAGCTGCTTCTCCGCAGCGATCGCCAGGGACTTCGTGTAGCACGAGGCCAGAAGCTGGCGCTCTCCTCCGGCGTGCGCTCCCCAGACCGGGCCGGCGGTGTGGATCACGTATTTCGCCCTGAGGTTTCCCCCCGCCGTCGCCACCGCGTCGCCCGCCGGAAGGCCATCGGGGTAGAGCGTTCTCCTCACCTCCCGGCAGGCCAAAAGGAGGGAGGGCCCGGCGGCCCGGTGGATGGCGCCGTCCACGCCGCCGCCGCCGAGGAGCGAGGAGTTCGCGGCGTTGACGATCGCATCGGCGTTCTCCCGCGTGATGTCCCCCACGCGGACCACGACACGCCCGCCGAGCAACGAAGCAAGCGCGCCGGGATCCGCCATGGGCCGTCCCTTCGCTCAGGCCTTCAGGGCGTTCTTGCCGGTCGTGACGAGGAGAAGCGTCCCGAAGAGCGTGGCGACGATCAGGACGAACCAGATCGAGGCGACGCTCCCCATCGGCCCGAGCGTTCCGAGCGCCGGCAAGACCAGAAAGATGGCGGCCGCGCCGGCGAGAGCCAGGAGGATCCCCCCCGTCGTGTGAAAAACCGTCGGCAGGCTCTCGGGCCTGATGCCGAGCGCCATCACGATCGACCCGCCGAGAAGGCCGAAGGGGAAGAGGAGCCACGTGGCAACGCCGGGGCTGAAGCCGAAGGCCCGGAACGGGCCGAGGATCAATAGGACGCCGGCGAGCGTCCCGGCAACGAGGAGGAGAAGGCCGGTCAGCTTCAGCATCGGAGCACCTCCCGGGCCGACACCCCGATTATCCGCCGCCGCGGCTACTTCCCCGCGCCCGCCGGCGCCTTCCGGCGTGTCAGCTTCAGCTGGAAGACCGGGACGATGTGGTCCTCCGTGATCTTCTCTTCCCAGATCTCGTAGTACTCGTCGTCGCTCGCCTTCGAGATCCGGAGCCTCATGTTGACCGGGTCGCCGAAGAGGACGATGCCCCCCGAAAAGGCGATGTTCTGTCCGTCCCACCCCTTCTCCGAGATCATGGGCCGCACGAGGCCGGCCCCCCAGTTGCTGACGAAGATCCGGCCCCAGTTCTGCGAGTAGGGGTCCATCGTTACGAGGGAGGCGGCCTTGAAGCGGCCGACGTCGTCGATGGAGGTGAGCCACCAGCCGCCCAGCTGGAAGCTCGTCTTCCGCGTGCCGGTCTGGACAACCTCCTTGGTGCTCGGGGTCGCGTAGCGCGTCGACACGGCATCCCATGTCCCCACCATCCACTTCAGGCCCTGGAGTGTCGCGGGCGGGTTCTGGACCAGCTTGTCCAGCGCCGGATTCTTCTCCAGCTTCCGGGCGTAGCGCTCGAAGATCGTCGGGCTCGCGGCCGACTGTGCGACGGCGTCGGCGGCGGCGAGGAGGGCGGACGCGGCGAGGGCGGAGGCCAGTGCGCGCTTCATGCGCGCATTCTAAGGGGGGGGTGTGATACCGACGGGGCAGGAGAGCCCCGTCCCGCCGAGGCCGCAGTAGCCGCCGGGGTTCTTGGCGAGGTATTGCTGGTGGTATTCCTCCGCGTAATAGAACGGCGGAGCGTCGCGGATTTCGGTGGTGATCCGCCCGAATCCGCCTCCGGACAGGACCTTCTGGAACGCCTCCCGGCTCGCCGCGGCCGCGCGGGCCTGCGCCTCGCCGAAGGTGTAGATGGCGGACCGGTACTGCGTCCCCGTGTCGTTCCCCTGCCGCATTCCCTGGGTCGGATCGTGCCCTTCCCAGAAGACGCGGAGAAGCTCGTCGTACCCGGCCGCAGCCGGGTCGAAGACCACGAGAACGACCTCCGCGTGGCCGGTCTTTCCGGTGCAGACCTCCTGGTACGTCGGGTTCGGAGTGAAGCCGCCGGCGTAGCCGACGGCGGTCGTCCAGACCCCACCCGTCTCCCAGAATTTCCGCTCCGCCCCCCAGAAGCACCCCATCCCGAAGAGGGCCTTCTCGTGCCCGTCGGGGAACGGTGGAGCGATCGGATGGCCGTTCACGAAATGTGCCGCGGGGACCGCCATCGCCTCGGCGCGGCCCGGAAGCGCCTCGGCCGCCGTCGGGAGCTCCAGCTTTCTCACGTTGAAGAACATCCCCATCGCGGCAGTCTACCGCCCTGGCCCGGCCGCGGTCAGAGACCGGTGATCACCGTCCGGCTCGAGGCCGCCCGAATGCGCGTGAGGAGATCCTCGAGACCCGCCGGGCGTGCCGGAATGCGAACCGAGCCGCGGTCGTGTGTCACGACGAGAAGGCCGAGAGGCCCGGGCCGGATGGTCCGAAGCGTCGAGAGGGGGACCTTCACGATCCGGGTGGGACAGAGGAACCGGAGGACGCCGTCGGGGCCCAGCTCCAGGCGGTAGGGGAGGCGGAGGAGTTCCCGTCCGATCAGGATGATGCCGGCGAGCCAGAGGAGGGCGAAGGCGAGGAGCCACCAGGGCGATGTCGGGCTTCCGAAGGCGAGGGCGAGGAGGGTGAGGCCGGCTGCGGCGAGAAGCACCACCGCCGCCCAGGCGAGGATGAGGGCGGTCCGGGGGGCCTCGACACGGTAGGTCGCGACGGCGGGGCTCATCGTCCGGGATCCGACGCGCGGAGTATAGGGGCCGGCGGACCGCCGTGCCGCTCGGCCCGAGGACGAGGTCGCCGGCGGAGGTCCTCCGGGGCAGAATGGGGCCTCGAGGAGAGGTGAATGCCCGTCAACCTGAAGAACCGCAGCCTGCTCGATGTGACCGACCTGACCGCCGCCGAGTTCCGATTCCTCCTCGACCTCGCCCGCGAGCTGAAGCGCGGCAAGCGCGCCGGGACCGAGAGGCCCCGCCTCCGCGGCAAGAACATCTGCATCATCTTCGAGAAGACGTCAACGCGGACCCGCTGTGCCTTCGAGGTGGCGGCCTACGACCAGGGGATGGGGGTCACCGTCCTCGACCCGTCGGGCTCGCAGATCGGGCACAAAGAGTCGATGAAGGACACGGCGCGCGTCCTGGGGCGGATGTACGACGCCATCGAGTACCGCGGCTTCTCGCAGGAGGCCGTGGTGACGCTGGCGAAGCATGCCGGCGTCCCGGTCTACAACGGCCTGACCGACGCGGCGCACCCGACGCAAATGCTGGCCGACGTCATGACCATGGAGGAGCATTCGGACGCGTCGTCCCGTCGGATCGCCGTCGCCTTCCTGGGCGACACGCGAAACAACGTGGCCCGCTCCCTTCTCCTCACCGGGGCTCTCCTCGGGATGGACGTCAGGCTCTGCGGGCCGAAGCGGCTCTTTCCCGACGCGGCCGTCGTGAACCGCGCGGCTGCGCTCGCGGTGGCTTCGGGCGCAAGAGTCACCGTCGGGGACGAGCCGAAAAAGGCCGTGAAGGGCTGCGACTTCCTCTATACGGACGTCTGGGTGTCGCTCGGGGAGCCCGCCGAGAGATGGGCGGAGCGGATCCGCCTGCTGAAGAAATACCAGGTGAACGGAAAGCTGATGAAGGCGACCGGCAGGCCGGCGACGAAGTTCCTGCACTGCCTGCCGGCCTTCCACGACCGGGAGACGGCGAAGGGGGAGGAGCTCTTCAGGACGTACGGCCTCGCCGGACTCGAGGTGACCGACGACGTCTTCGAGTCGCCCTCTTCGGTCGTTTTCGACCAGGCCGAGAACCGGATGCACACGATCAAGGCGCTCCTCTTGGCGACGCTCGGCTGATGCGAATCCTCGTGGCTCTCGGCGGAAACGCGCTCCTGAAGCGGGGAGAGCCGCTGACGGCAGAGAACCAGCGGAGGAACGTCCGGGTCGCCGCCGAGACGCTCGCTCCGATCGGGCGGGAGCACCAGCTCATCATCAGCCACGGAAACGGACCGCAGGTCGGCCTCCTCGCCCTGCAGGGGGCGGCCTACTCGGCGACGGAGCTCTACCCGCTCGACGTCCTCGGGGCGGAGACGGAGGGGATGATCGGCTACATGATCGAGCAGGAGCTGGGGAACATCCTCCCCTTCGAGCAGCCGTTCGCCACGCTTCTCTCCATGACCGAGGTGGACCCCGCCGACCCGGCGTGGGCGAAGCCCGACAAGCCGATCGGCCCCCTTTACTCGAAGGAGGAGGCCGAACGGCTCGCGGCCGGGAAAGGGTGGACGATGGCCCCGGACGGCACCGGCTTCCGCCGCGTCGTGCCGTCGCCGAAGCCGAAGCGGATCTTCCAGACGCGCCCCGTCCGGTGGCTCCTGGAGAAAGGGTGCATCGTCATCTGCGCCGGGGGGGGCGGCATTCCGACGATGTACGGCCCGGACGGGAAACTCCACGGGGTCGAAGCGGTCGTCGACAAGGACCGCGCCGGCGCGCTCATGGCCCACGAGCTCGGGTGCGACATTTTCGTCATGGCGACCGACACGGACGCGGTCTACGTGGGCTGGGGTACCGCGTCGCAGCGCGCCATCCGGCGAGCCACGCCGGCGGCGCTCCGGGCGCTGACGTTCGAGGCCGGCACCATGGGTCCCAAGGTCGAGTCGGCCGCCGATTTCGCCCAGGCCACGGGGAAGACCGCCGCCATCGGGGCCCTCGCGGACGTCGGCCGGATCGTCCGGGGGGAGGCCGGCACTCTGGTCACGACGTCCGCCGCAGGAATCGAGCTCTGCTGATCCTGCTCTCGCCTCCTCGGGACGGCTCGTCCGTTCGTTGACAGCCTGCGGAAGGGCGAATAGGCTCGCCGCCGGACATGGTTTTCGCATATCCCATTTGTTTCACATCCAAGCAAGGAGAGAGAGGTATCCAGATGAAGAAGCTTCTTTTCGTCGTCGTCGCGGCTGGTCTCACCGCGGCCTTCGCGGCAGCCGCCACCCCCGCGGAAAAGACGGGCGGGACCGCCCGGGTCGAGACGGCAAAGGCGAAGGTGACCGCCATCGCCCCGGAGACCCGCGTGCTCCTTCTCAAGGGCGAGGGGGGCAAGGTCATCTCCCTCCAGGTCCCGGAGGCCGTCAAGAACTTCCCACAGATCAAGGTCGGTGATGAGGTCGTCGCCCGCTACTACGAGGCGATCGCATTCGAGGTGAAGAAGCCCGGCGAGGCGGCTGCTCCGCCGTCGGTGACCGAAGCGGCAGCCCATGCGGCCCCCGGCCAGAAGCCGGCGGGCATCATCGCGGGAGAGGTGAAGGCGACGGTCGAGATCATGGCGATCGACCATCATCATCCTTCCGTCACCGTAAAGGGCCCCGAGGGGAACGTCTACGACGTGGCGGTCAAGAACCCCAAGAACCTCGAAGGGCTGAAAGTGGGCGACAAGGTCGAGGTGACATACACCCAGGCCCTCGCCATCTCGGTCGAGGAAGCGTCGAAGGCTCCGGCAGCCAAGTAACGACACCGCCCTGTGCTATCGCCCCGCGCCGGGTCCCTCCGGGCCCGCCGCGGGGCTTTTTTCGGACGAATGAGAGGAGGGTTCATGCGGATGACGCTGTCGCAGCCCGCAGCCGCCGCCTTTGCGCTCGGTCTCGCGCTGTGCACGGTGCCGTTGCTGGCCGCGCCGCAGGAGACGAAGGCAGCGCCCGGGAAGATCGGCTCCAGCGAGGTCGTCATGGTGAGGGCCACGGTCGAGGCGATCGACCCGGCCGCGCGGACCGTCACCCTCAAGGGACCCCGTGGAAAGTCTTTCACGGTCAGCGTGGATGACAAGGTCGCGAGCCTCGCCGGCGTGAAGGTGGGTGACGAGGTCCTCGCAAAGTACTACGAGGCGGTCGCCTTCGAGCTGAAGAAGCCGGGCGAGGCGGTGCCGGGCCGGACGGAGACAGAAGGGGTCCCGGCGCCGGGAGCCGGGGCGAGCGCGCAGAGCACCGGCAGCCGGCAGGTGAAGGTCGTCGCCACGATCGAGGCGATCAACGCGCGGAAAGGGACCGTCACTCTGAAAGAGCCGGAGAGGCCGAGCGTCGAGGTCAAGGCGAGGGACCCGAAGAACCTCAGCAAGGTGAAGGTGGGGGACCTCGTCGAGATCACCTACACGGAGGCTCTGGCCATCTCCATCCAGCCGGTGCCGAAGCCTTCCCCGAAGAAGTAGCCACCGCCCGCCCGGTCAGCTCGTCGCGTCGCGCGGGCGGAGCGAGCGCCGCCAGAGGTTGTACGCGGAGGCGGTCCAGCCGAGGAAGAGAACGAGGCGGACGACCCAGTCCGGAGGGAGGCTCTCTCGGAGCGGAGGCACGACGTACAGGACGAGCGTCGCCGCTCCGAGGATCAGGATCGGGCTGAGGCAGGCGAGGACGAAGCCGATCTTCAGAGGCCGGACGAGGTCATGCCGGCGGCTCGTCTGGACCATCCCGCCGAGGGCGGGGAGGAACGCGAGCGGCCAGATCGGATCGGGGAGAAGGAAGAGAAGGACGAGCCCGGCCGCCGATGGAAGCAGCCAGCGGACGATCCGCCGCGAGGGGACGGGATGCAACACTCTGTTCAGACGATAGCAGGGAGCGGCTCGCCGGTCAGCCGGGAGGGCGTCCGGCCGGGCGCCGGGCGAAGTAGATGAATTCCGTCGCAGGGGGCTGACAGCCGATCTGTCGGAGAAGTAGCGCGATCTGGCCCCGGTGATACGTCGAGTGCCCGAAGAGCTGCGTCAGGATCTCCTCGACGGAATTCGTGAAGCGGGGGCCGTCGGCGGGGCCCCACTCGACGGAGCGCGCCAGTTCGTCGCCGGTCAGCCTCTCGAGGTAGCGGCCCCAGGTTCCTTCCATCTCCCCCAGGCGGGCCGGAAGGTCGGCCGCAGGAAGGTCCTTCGTGAACATCTTCAGCGGCCTTTCCGTCGTGCCTCCGACCCGCTCCAGCCAGAGCCAGCGCGCCCCGATGACGTGCGCCAGGAGCTCCACGGCCCGGCGGAACTCCGGCGTTTCCCGCTTCTCCGCCGGTACCGCCGTGAGCGAGGCGACCGTCTTCGCGTGGGCGTCCTTCTCGTAGTCGAACCAGAGGCGGAACGTCTCGTGAGGGATGGCGCTCATCGGCACGACTCCTCAGGGAGCTTCCCGGTCGTCGCCGGAGCCTTCCTGGGCGGAGACGAGATGCCATCCGCCCCGAATCTGGGTTGCGTTGCAATAGGTCTTGATGCACTGAACGTCATTCAGGCACGCGAGGATGGCCTGGCAGGCGTCGTTCGCGGTCTGATCCGGCGTCGCCGAGGCCGGCTGGTGGCAGTCGCCCGAATAGGAGGGATTCGAGAACGTGCAGGTGACGGGCCGCGTCGCGGCGTGGGCGGCATCGTCCGGTCGGGGAGCGGCGGGGCCCGCCGCCATGACGAACGCGAAGGTGACGATCGGAATGCCGAGCATGGGATTCCTCCACCTGCGGCCGCGGCCGCCCTGCGCATGATATCGAGAAATGAACTCATCTCGGCGCCTATAGTCTTGTCGTCGGGACGATGACGGCACCGTCCGCTACCTGCCGTTGTTACGCCGTTCCTGTTTCAAGCGATGACCCATTGCGTACCAGCACGATTTTGCCTATCACGCCTCCCTTCCCGAGCATCTCTTGTGCTTGCCTTGCCTCGGCAAGAGGAAATCGCTGCGCGATGAGCGGCTTGATCTTTTGCTGTTGAAGGAGATCGAACAGGGCCATCAAGTCCTGCCGAAAGTGTGCCGGCCTCAGCCGCTTGAGCGTCTGGATGCTGTAGGGGACGATCCGTTTCCGGCCGGGGAGAAGCCAGCCGCCGGCGATATACAGGGCGAATATGCGAATTCCCTGAAAGCGATGACGACGACCTGAGCGACCCGAAGCCAATCGGCCCCCACGTAGCGAGGAAGTAAGACCATAGGCGACTACCGTCCCGCCAGGACGGAGAGCCTTGCGGGAACGCCAGATATGGGTACCACCGATGCCGTCAAAGACAACGTCTACGCCCTCGCTCGTGAGGCGGTGAATTTCTTTCACGAAGTCGAGCTGTCGGTAATCGATTGGAATGCCACCCAGGTCGGAAACGGCCGGCGCCCCTCGCGATGAGCAGGTACCGTACATCTCCAGTTCGGCAAGGCGCCCCAGCTGCAGGAGTGCCGTGCCGACCCCGCCTGCCGCTCCGTGGATCAGCACGCGCTGGCCCCGTCTGACCTTGGCCGAGCGATGCAGCATCTGATACGCGGTGACGTAGTTCAGAATGAGGCTGACGGCCTCGGCGGCGTCCAACCCGGACGGCACCGGAACCAGCTCGCGCTGCGGAAGGCAGACGAACTCCGCGTACGCGCCGTGTATGGGCATCGCGGCAACGATCTGGCCCGGTCCGATTCCGGAGACGCCCGCGCCGAGCCGATCGACCTCGCCAACCAGGTCCCACCCCGGTGTGTAGGGCACCGGGGGCGTTTCGGGATGGACGCCCTCGCGCGCCATGATGTCGGGCAAGGAAACGCCTGCGGCTTGGACTCTGACCCGCACTTCACCATTCTTCGGCTCGGGGCACTCTTCTTCAACCACCCGAAGTGCGTCGGGCCCGCCGTAGCGAGTCACGATGATGCGCGTGTGTTTCATGGACCGCTTCCTCGCTTGCCGGGCGGGCGACCTTGTGCGGCGTAACGGCTTGCGGCTCAGCGGCAGGCGCAAGCCTGTCCGCTGCAGCCGCGGGGTTATGCAGCAGGGCGAGAGTGACCGAGCGCGCGCTGAACCTGAGCAGGGAGCGTGATGGCCCTGAATAGATCCTTGGGGTACACGTAGTCCTCGCCCGACTCGTCGACGACGCGAAGGTGGTTCGCAGGGCCATGTTCCGGCGTGCCGAGGGTTCTATAGACCTTTCCGACCTCGAGCGAGGCGGCGTAGCCACCGGCGTTGACGCAGATCACGAAGCGACGCGCCGGCACCCTGCTATGGGATGTACCGCTTGACCTTGAATTCCTTGCGCCCGATGCCGCTCGCTTCATACCAGTGAATCTCCGCTCGATAGGTTAGACCATCGGCGGCGCGGACGAAAGTGAAGCCCTTCCGCTTGAGCCAGCGCCCCGAACCGTACAGCCGACGAAGCCTCGGGATCTCGCGAATGGCCGCGCCGCGCGCGATGGTCTCGGCGCCGGTAGGCGGTGTAAGAAGCTCGAAATCCACCGTGCCCGTTCAACTTCCTGCCGCCGAACGATATCGCGTTCAGCGGCGAGCGCAAGCGAGGCCGCTGCAACGTGGCATTAGACACGGGGTTTCGGAACGCCGAGGTCCTTGCAGATCTTGGCGGCGAGAATTTCGTTGACCTCGCGATGCCGCGGCACAGTGGACACCTTACGTTCGGGCCGATTGACGTAGACGGTGTGCGCGCCGCCTTCACGAAGGAGCTGACAGCCGTGGCGTTCGAGGTGACGAATGAGATCGGCGCGCTTCACGCCGAGAGGTGAAAGCGCTCACGGATGACCGAGGCGTTCGCGAGCGCCTGCTCGCTGAGGGCGCGATTGGCCTCGAGAACGAGCGTGACTGCCTCCTGAAGGTTCGAGCGCGCTTCGTCCAGAGTGGCCCCCTGCGCATTCGCGCCCGGAAGCTCTTCGACGAAGGCGATGAAGCCTTCGGGAACCTGCTGAAAGACAGCTGTCAGCTCGACCGACATAGCTGGATTCTAGCGCCTTCGGTTTCCACGGCGTCTACAAAGAAACTCCCCCGGTCTCTGTTGGTAAGGGGAGGAGAGAGTAATTCATGCGGCGGACTTTCTCTCGACTTCGAGGCCGAGGTTATGGAGACGGGCGATGAGGCCGCGGGCGGTGGCCTGTTTGTGCTGGCGGTCGGGGAAGGTGGGGCCGAACTCCTGGTAGGGACGTGGCGGAGAAGGATGTAGTCGGCGGCCGTGAGCATGGAGGCGGCCACGGCGCTGACGGCCATGGTGGGGACCTACTCCCGATTTCCGGCCGGCAGGAAGTTCGCCGGCTCCCTGGGGCTCGTCCCGAAGGAGCGCTCGAGCGAAAAGAGGCGGTGGCCGGGCTCGATCAGCAAGGCCGGTGACACGTACCTGAGGACCCTTCTGATCGGCGGGGCGCAGTCGGTCCTGAACGCGGCTCGAACGACCAAGAGGCCACACCGGCTGCAGAGCTGGGCCCTCGAGGTCGAAAGAAGGCGGGGCCGAAAGCGCGCGGCCGTGGCCCTGGCCAACAAGCTGGCCCGGATCGTCTGGGCCGTCGCCACGCGAGACGTCCCGTTCCGCCCCCTGCCGCCCGAACAGAAAAGCCTCGACAGCACTCCGGCCTGAACAATCAATGAAAGGAGCCTGAACGGGTCTTCCCGACGGCGAACGCGAAGGATGCAGAGGATGAGCTCGGTCCGACCGACACGGGGCCAGGCCGATAATCCCGCTGGCTCAATGAACCCGTTGTTTCAACGATTGGCCCCCGTGCGCGAAATTCATTCTGGCCCGGAGCCCATGCCGGCTCCACCCGAAGAGGCCGTAGATACGACTGCAGTCGCGACCCCTCTCCCTCCACGCACCCTTCCGTCCGAAGCCGGCAAGGCTCTCGCCAAGGGTCAACGCAGCTCTTCTTAGAAGGAGAAGATCAGAGACCGCCCCCACTTGACAAACAGGAGGAGTCCAGATACGGGGTTAGACGACCGGGTGTTCCCTGCGGACACGAGATTGGGCGCGGCTGAGCAAAGCAGGACACGGGCATCCAGGGGTGGTCGGAAACTTGCTGAGACACGAGTGCCAGCCATTACGTATGCCGAGTAGTCTTCGATAGCTGCCGCGCTAGGACGAACCTGGCCGCGGTGAAAGTCAGGACTCCGGGCAGCGTTAGAAGCATGAACGCGAGGACCCCGTGCTCGGGCCCTTCAGTACGAAAGTCGAGCGCCACTGCCAATGCTATGGCCACGAAGACGATGAGGCGCTCAGTGAGGCTCTGACGAGCACGTGGGACGAGCCGAACGAGAAATGCCAGGACCAGCCCAGCTAGCAAGGACCCGACGACGCCCAGAGTAAGCGCTGCACGTTCAAACATCGCGTGAGCTCATTCGGTCGTCTAACGAGGAACTCACCCGCCGCTGGAAGCGAAGCGAGGTACGAGCGAAGCTGTAGGCGGTCGGGGTGCAGTGACTTGTTCGACGCCCTCATTGCTCCTGAAAGCAGCTGGTGCTCAACCCTTGTGTTGTCCCGGCGGGGGGGCTACGCCAATTTGTACTAAGAAAGCGAGGACATCCTTTTCCGACCATTTCTCAACGAGCTTGCCGTGCGCGATCCGGTGGATGGTTATGGCGGTCATCTTTAAGGCATTGCCGGTCCGGGGCGCACCCGGGAGATCATTTTCATGTTTGCCGTACGCGGTGAGGCGCGTCACAACCTTGTCCCCTTCGGCGATCTGTTCTTCGATGTGGTGATATCCAGGCGTCGCTTCCCAAAAGATCTTGAAGGCCTGCTTCAGCCCTGCCCGCCCGGCGGCCAAACCCGGAAACGGCGGAGGATTGTGGTCAAGGTAATCCTCGGCGACAAGCTCATCCATCGCTTCCAAATTGCCTTTATCAATTTCTTCATAAAAGCGGCGGACAAGCGCCTTATTGTCTTCGGTTGACATGGACCGCTCTCCTCTCGTTTGCATCGCAGTCAAATCAAAATTGCCTCCGACGGCTCACAGCTA
>JBLMYG010000341.1:0-4071 GCA_050258155.1 Acidithiobacillales bacterium | reverse complement strand
ACATGGCCGGACGCTGTCATTCCGTCGGTTCTGTTGCCCCCGCGGTCATCTGTCCGGCGATCGGGCAGCTCGAGCGCCGGAATCTCCCGCAGGGCGGGTCCACCGTCCGCCGGTGATCCGGTGTCGCGGTGGAGAGCCGCCGTGCCGAAGGCGGGTCCGGCCGGCTCGCGGTATCGTCCCCGCCCGATGGCCAGCCGCCGGCAGCGCCTCCTGATGAGGCTCATCAACCTCTACCCGCCCTATCTCGGAGCGGCGATCCGGGTCTCCTTCCCGAAGGACGACCCCTACACGATCGTCGTGAGGATGAAACTGCGCTTCTACAACAAGAACCTTTTCGGGACGCAGTTCGGCGGGTCGCTCTACTCGATGGCCGATCCGTTTTTCGTCTTCATCCTGAAGCGTCACCTCGGACCCGGCTATCTCGTCTGGGACAAGAAGGCCGAGATCGAGTTCCTCAAGCCGGGGCGCGGCCGGGTGACGGGGCGGTATCACGTCCTGCCCGAGGAGATCGAACGTGTCAAGGCGCTGGCCGACGCGGGGGAGACGGTCGAGCCGGTCTACACGGGAGAGATCGTGGCCGACGACGGCGCGCTCATCGCGCGCGTGACGAAGACTCTCTGGGTCAGGAAGAAGACGCGCTGAGGGCACGTCGACGGCCAGGACGGTCGCGAAGATCCGGGGCTGGGGATAGGATCCGAATCGATCCTTCGAAAGGAGAAGGTCGAATGAGAAACCCCGACGAAGAGAAAGAGCCCGATTTCTCGGACGTCGTGAGCGGCAGCTCGAGCACGGCGCCCGCCCCGAAGGACGCGGCGGTCACCCGGACCTACACGGTCGTCTCGGGCGACAGCCTCTCGAAGATCTCGAAGAAGGTCTACGGCAACGCCGGCCGCTGGAAGGAGATCTGGGAGGCGAACAAGGACCAGATCAAGAACCCCGACCTGATCCACCCCGGGCAGGTCTTGAAGATCCCCGGCGCCTGAGCGGCGAAGGAGGAAGAGTGATGAGTGCAATTCGCCCTGCCATCCTGCTCGCTGTTGTCGCCGCGGTCGCCCTCGGCGCCTGCGCGAAGAAGGAGCCCCCGCCGCCGCCTCCGACCCCGGTTCCGGCCGCGATGGCCGTTCCGGCACCCTCGCCTTTCAAGGTGACGGCAGTCGATCTCGGAAAGTCGATCGGCGACGACAAGAAGATCAAGGAGGCGGCGACGGTCTTCGGCCCGAAGGACACGATCTACGCCTCCATTGCGTCCGAGGGGGTCGCCCCCAAGGTGACGCTGAAGGCCCGCTGGACGTACGGCGAGAAGGGACAGCTCGTGAACGAGGAGACGCGGGACTTCGCGCCGACGGGCCCGGCCGTCACGGAGTTCCACATCGCGAGGCCCTCGGGCTGGCCCGCCGGAACGTACAAGCTGGAGGTTTCGGCCGACGGGAACGTCGCCGCGACGAAGGAGTTCGAGGTCAAGAAGTAGCGTCGGCGCCGGCGCGACGGGGAAGGGGCACGGCTTCGGCGCGCCCCTTTTCATCCGTTCGGCTGAAAACCCTGACCGACGAGGGGGACCCGGTCGAGCCAGCCTGTGTGGACGAGATCGTCCCACGAGTGCGAGGCGGGGACCCGCGTGACAGAGACGCTCTCGGTCAGGAAGAAGACGCGCTGATCCGACTCAGTCGTCGAGGGTGACGCCGTGAAGAACGGCTCCGCCGCGCGCCGCCCAGAAGCCGTAGAGCGCGATCGCGAGGACGATCGCGGCGGAGAAGAGGCCGTAGCCGGCGAACCAGCGGGAAAGGTCGGGTGTCAGCGGGGCATAGGCAAGAACTACGTTGACGCCGACCGAAACGGCGAGGCCGAGGAGCCCCGCCCGGAAGAGAACCCAGAGAAAAAGGGTGGCGAGGACGGCGGCGCCCGTCATCTCGAAGAGCGGGTTCTCGTCTCCTGCGAACATCAGAAAGAGAAAGAGCCACGGCACGGCAGCCGCGAGGACGGCGTTCCGGAGGACGAGACGGCCGAAGAAGAGCGAGGCTGCCACCAGGAAGACCTGGACGAGGGACACCATGGTGAAGAAGCTCATGGTGGAGATGAGCCCGGTCAGCCCTTCTAGTGCGCGGTCCCAGACCGGTGCAGGGGTCTGGCCTGGAGCCTTGAAGAACGCGGGGGGCAGACTTTCGGTGGCCAGCACGAGCGTGGCGGCAAGCCCCGCGAGGAGCCCCCAGAGACAATCCCGGCCCACGAGCGGGTCCCGGAGCCGCCCCGAGACCAGCCGGGTCCAGGAGACGAGCAGCTCCGGGTAGCGCCTTCGGAAAAATGGCTCGAAGCCGAGGTAGACAACGGTGACGACCGCCGCCGGCGGAAGGGCGTAGGCGAGGGTTCGCGCGAAGGCGAACGCGAGAACGCTGGATGAAGCGCTGAAATGCTTGGCCAGAACGTGAGAGACGGCGGCGAGGAGAAAGATGGCCGTGGCGAGGCGGACGGCGCCCGCTTTGTCCCCTCGCCCGAGGCGCAGATTACTCCGGGCGAAATAGAGCCCGGCAACGACGAAGGCGATGACGAAAAAGGTGAAGACGACATCAGCTATCCTCTGCCGAAGCGACGTCGAGCGCGTCGTCACCTGGGCGGGCTCGCTCCAGGGAGCGATCAGCTCGAAGTAGACGGGGAGGCCTCGATAGGCCGCGGCGACGACCTTCAGGGCCGCGTCTGGCCTTCCGGGGACGGTCCCGTTCCAGCCGGACAGCGCATCGAACGGGACGGGGGGAAGCCACGCGGCTTCGGCGGAAGCGAATGACTTGAATTCGAGACCCGCCGCGGAAAAGAGCGGCACCCACGCTGGAGCCGCCGGAGCGGACGCGCCGCCGCGGACCTGCTGCGGCACGGCGACGAGCCGCCGCAGACGCCCGCGGCTGTCGAGGACAATGCTGACCATCCCGGAGACGTTCACGGGCGGGTCGTCGGGACCGACGATTCCCGTGATGCTCAGAGGAACGAGTGGCCGCGGGCTCTGCCGGTAGCTGAAGAACTCGGGGGTCCACCACGAGGAGGACAGCTGCCGCGCCCACCCGGGTGGAGCGTTCCGGGCCATCCAGGAAAGGAAGGGGTAGTCGCGGGAGAAGCTGCCCGAGGAGTCGGCGGGTGCCTCGTTCCATCCGAGGCGGACCGCCAGTTCGCGCGCGCTGTCCATGAGCGAATCGCGGGACTTCTCGGGGGGCGCCAGGCCGACGTCTCTCGAAAGGCCGGAAATGAGGACGACGGCCACGAGAAGGACGGCCGCCCCGCCTAGGAACGCCCATGCGGCGCCCGCGGCCAGCGTCCCTTCCTCGCCCGCGGCCGCCACCATTTCCGGCGAGGGGGTTTCGCCGGCAGCGAGGGCGGCCGCGAGGGGATCTCCGCCGGGGAGCGCGGCGGCGACCTGAAGGGCGGAGGCCGGGCGGTTCCTGGGCTCCTTCTCGAGGCACCGAAGGATGACGCGCTCGACGACGGGGTCGATGCCTGCTCTCACACTCGAAGGGGGAGAGGGTGCCTCCTCGGCGTGCTTCCGGCGCAGCTCGGCGAGGGTCGGGGCGTCAAAGGCCCGCTTCCCGGTGCAGACTTCGTAGAGGACGAGGCCGAGGGCGTAGACGTCGCTCCGGACCGAGGCCCCCTTTCCGGCGAGCTGCTCGGGCGACATGTAGGCCGGGGTCCCGGCCACCTCGCGCTCCCCGGAGGCGGTCTCGCCCGCCACGGCGAGGCCGAAGTCGGTGATCCGGACGCGTCCGCGCCCGTCGAGCATGACGTTGGCCGGCTTCAGGTCGCGGTGGAGGACCCCCTTCTCATGCGCTGCCGCGACGCCGGCGCAGAGCTGGCGGGCCACCTCGAGAGCCTTGTCGCCCGGGAGGCGGCCAATCCGCTTCAGGAGCGAGGCGAGGTCCTCGCCGTCCACGTACTCCATCGAGAGGAAGTGCTGGCCATCCACCTCGTCGATGTCGTAGACGCGGCAGACGTTCGGGTGCGACACCTGCCGGGCGAGGCGGACCTCGGCGTGGAAGCGCGCGAGGAGGCCAGGGTCGGCGGAGACCGACTTCGGAAGGAACTTGAGGGCGACGG
>JBLMYG010000340.1:0-18056 GCA_050258155.1 Acidithiobacillales bacterium | reverse complement strand
TCCCGGGCGTTCACGTCGGCGTCTCGAAGATGCAGTGCGCCATCGACGCCCGCGCCTTCTCGACGACGACGGGGGAGATCGTCTGGGCCGACTCGGCCAGCGACGAGACCTCCAGCTCGAGCGTCTACGTCGCGGGCGCCGGCGGGGGCGTGGACGACCAGCGGAAGCTCGACAAGCTCGTTCGCCCCGTCGTCATCAAGCTGGCCGACTCGCTCTCGAAGAAGACGCTCAAGACGAGCGGCCTCGGCGGCGCGGGTGACGCCTCGGGCATCGCCGGGAAGATCGCTCGCGTCGACGGTGGGACCATCTACCTGAACGTCGGATCCGAGGCCGGGGTCAAGGAAGGGACAGAGTTCGACGTCTTCCGGATGGGCGCGCCGATCAAGGACCCCGACACCGGCGAGGTCCTCGGGCAGAACGAGACGAAGCTGGGCCGCATCAGGGTCGAGAAGGTGATGGGCCCACGCCTCTCGACGGCCCACCCGGTCAAGGGCGGGGACTTCAAGCCGGGCGACGCCATCAGGGGCTAGCGAGAGAGGTCGCAGGCTTCGGAGAGGCCCCCGTCGCAGGCGGCGCGGGCCTCGCGGGCTGCCTCGGTGGCGCGCCCAAGCTGCCAGGCGAAGAGCGCCTTCGCGTAGCGGACGCGGGCGCTTTCGGGGGCCCGCTGGAGGGCCTTCGCAAGCTCCTCGGCGAGGTCGCCCCGCGCGTCGCAGAAGGCCAGGCCGAGAACCCAGTTCCCGTCGAGGCCGGGGTTCGGGCCGATGATCCGCATCTGCTCGTCGACGAAGCCGAGGACACGGCCGCGGGCGAGCCCCGGCGCCTCGTCGAAGGCGCGGTTCAAGAGCTGCCATGCCGTGGCGTTGTTCCCGTCGGCGAAGGCGACACCGGCCCGGGAAAAGGCGTCGAGGACCTGCACCTCGCGGGAGGGGTTCGTGGCGAGGGCGGTCCTCGCGGCCCCCATCGCGTCGACGAAATCCTGCCGGCTCAGCCGCGGCTTCCGTGAGTTGTCGAGCGCCCTGTAGGCCGCCGCGAGACGCGTGTCGCCGGTCAGCCCTGCGCCGCCGAGAACCGCGGGCGGGCGCGGAAGGTGGACGGCCGGCTCGGCCGGGGGCCCCTCGCTCCCGCCCTGACGAAGACCGCCCGGACGCCTCTCCCCCACGCGCTGTCCTCCCGTCGGAGCGGTCGGCAGCGGAGGGACCGGAGTCGGGGCTGCCTCCTGCGCCGTCGTCTCCGGAGTGGGAGGTGCCGGCGTCGGAGGCTGGGTGGGAGCGGCCGTCGGGACGGCCGTCGGCGAGAGCGACGCGACCTCGGCCGCCCTCTGCGAGCGAAGACGCGTGACGATCACCGCGGCGAGACCGAGGCCGACGAGGATCAGCGCGGCCACGAGGAGGACGCGGACGCCGCCCGTCTTTCGCGGCGAAGGGACGGCGACAGGCGGCGCGGCGGGAGGCGAAGGGAGGGGCGCCGGCTGAGGGAGAGGGGGGGGCGGCGGCGGGATGGAGGCGGGGGCTGCGAGGCGCGACTTCGGGTCGAGCTTCTCCCCGGAGACGACGGTCGCGGCCCCTGAGGCGTCGGCCGGCTTCGGCCCCCTGACGACCGTCGGCTGCGTGGCGGGGACGGCGGCCGGAACGCCGGAGGTGACCGGCACGAGAGGGACTCCGAGCGCGCCGGCCAGAGCTTCGACGAAGGCGGCGCAGGACGGAAATCTGTCGGCCGGCGTTTTCGCCAGCGCCTTCGCGAGGACGGCGTCCGCCGCGGGCGGGATTCCGGGGACGAGGGACGACGCCGGCGGAGGAGGGGTGGCGACGTGCTGGTGGAGGACTGCCAGCGGGGAGTCGGCGCGGAACGGAACGAGGCCGGTCAGGACCTCGAAGGCGATGACGGCGAGGGCGTACTGGTCGGCGCGGCCGTCGAGGGCCCCCCCCTGCGCCTGCTCGGGGGCCATGTAGAGCGGCGTCCCGAGGACGGTCCCGGTTTGCGTCAGCCCCGAGATGCTCTCGGAGCTCCTTGCGAGGCCGAAGTCGGCCAGCATCGGCCGGCCCTGCGTGTCGAGAAGGACGTTCCCCGGCTTGACGTCGCGGTGAAGGATCCCTTTCGCGTGCGCGTGGTCGAGTGCGGCTCCGACCGCCTGGAGCCAAGCGACCGCGATGCTGAAGGGCATCGGCCCGGTGATGTGTCCCTTGAGCGAGCCGCCGAGGACGAGCGGCATGACGAGGTACGACACCTCGGTGCCGTCCACGGTCTGGGTTCCGAAGTCGTAGACGGGGAGGACGTTCGGATGCTCCAGCCCCGCCACGAGCCGCGCCTCGCGCAGGAAGCGCTCGCGGTAGGTCGGGTCCTCCGCGATCGGGGTGTGAATCACCTTGACGGCGACGGTGCGGTGGAGAGTCGTGTCTTCGGCCTTCCAGACTTCGGACATCCCTCCAATCCCGGCCTTCTCGAGGAGGCGGTAGCGGCCGAGAAGGGTTCCCGCCTGAGGTGCCATCCCGCTTTCCAGCATACCTTCCCGCGGGGGCCGGAAGGAAAAGCGCCTCAGGCCGGGACGGTGGAGTCGGCCTCCGCCGCGGCGTGATAGAGGACGACGGAACCGGGTCCCGTCCGGATCGCCTCCTCGAGGGCCTCCTCCGCTCGGGCGAGGAGCGCGGCTGCGTCGAAAGCGTCGTCGGGATAGACGGAGACGCCGGTCGTCAGGGCGAAACGGATCCCCGCCGGCTCGAGGCGCACGTCGACTTGAGCCTCGAAGTTCTTCTGGATGGCCCGGATCGCCCGCTGAGCCTGGACCTTCGTCGCCTCGAAGATCAGGATCCAGAAGCGGTCGGCCTGGTCCCGCGCCACGAGGTTGACGGCCCGGGTGGAGCGGACGAGGCGCGAGGCGACCTTCGGAAGGAGAGCATCGGCCACGCGGCGCTCGAGGCGCGCCATGGCGTCGGCCAGTCCGTCGAGCCGGATGTGCGCCACGGCGATCGACTGGCCGTTCCGCTCGGCGCGCCGGACCTCGGACTCGAGCCGCTTGACGAGCGAGGCCCGGTTGCAGAGCCCCGTCTGCCCGTCGCGCTCGGCCTGCTGCTCGATGAGGTGCATCAGGCGGGCGTTGTGAAGCGCCACGGTTCCCGTGTCGGCGACGAGGTCGAGCCGGCCCCGGAACTCCGTCGTGAAGTCGTCGCCCCGCCGGGCGGCCACGGTGAGGACGCCGACCGGCTCGTCGTGGTAGAGCATCGGCACCACGGCGACCCTCGACGCGCCCGGGAAGACGGCGGCGGCGTCCTTTCCCGAGGCGACCCGGGGCGCCCGGTCGAGGAAGGAGCGCACGACGGGGTGGCCGCCTTCGCGGGAGGAGACGGGCCGGACGGCGGCGTCGCCCACGTCGGCGCCCCAGCGGGCGGAGAGCTGGAGCGATTTCGAGGCGGCGTCGGCGTCCCAGAACTGGGCGGCGTCGACACCGAGGAGGGCGACCGCCTGCTCGCAGAGCGTCTGCTTGATCCGCGCGATGTCGAACGTCGTCGCGAGCGACCGGCCCGCCTCGCGCAGGCTGTCGAGGAACCGGTGGGAGTCGCGCTCCTGCTGGAGGAGCCGCACCGACGCGACGGCGAGGGAGATCTCGACGGCGAGCTCGTCGAAGGCGGCGAGAACCGGGGACGGGAGGCCGCGGGAGCGCCCCGCGGCGAGTCCGCAGAGGACGCCCACAGGCGCGCCGCGATACGCGATCGGCACCGCGATGAAGGAGACGGGCGACGGAAGACGCGAGAGGGCCGGCCCGCGCGGCAGAAGCGCCGCCACGACCGGCTCCGCCCCGGCGTCGGGGAGGAAGATGCGCGACCCTTCGGTGGAGAGGTGCGCGAGGAGAGCGTCGGGGATCTCGACCGTGGCGTCCCCGCCCCCTCCCCTCACGGCCACCGCCTGCGCGCCGGGAAGCTCTCCCGACGACAGGATCCGGATCGCGCAGAGGTCGAGGTCGAAGTGGGGCCCGACGTCCTCCACGGTTCTCCGGACGATGCTGACGACGTCGGACAGGCCGGAGAGCGCACCGTGGACCCGCGCCACGAAGGCGCTCCGCTCGTGGGCGAGCCGCTGCGACTCGAGAAGGCGTGCCTTCTCGAGCGCCCCCGCGGCGAGCTTCGAGAGCTCCTGCGCGAGGCGGAGCTCCTGCGGCGTCAGGACGAACCCGCCCCGGCGAGACATCGTCAGAAAGCCGAAGACGGCGTCGCCCGCGTGCAGCGGCAGGGCCATCCTCTTCCGCCGCGGCAGCATTCCGGCGGGCGCCGGCTCGTCCTCGAAGACGGGACCGTGCGCCGAGAGGCAGCGCTGGAGAATGTCGTCGCTCTCGATCGCCCGGCGGCCGGCCGGCGCAAGCGGCGCCGTCCCGCTCACCGGAGGACCCTGGCTCGTCAGCTCCTCGATCTGCCGCGTCTCCGGGACGAAGCGGAAGGCCTGCACCCGGTCGAATTCCAGCTCGCGGGAGAGCGAGGTGACCGTCAGGCGGATGACCTCGTCGGGATCGAGCGACAGGAACGCGCCCGAGGCGAGCTCGAAGAGGGCGACCGCCTCTTCGCGCCTCTTCATGAGCGTGGAGAGCGTCCGTTCCCGCTCGAGGACGTGTCCCACGGTGCGGGCGAAGAGGCGAACCCCTTCCTCGACGTCTCCGTGCGGCGCGCTGGCGGGAAGAGCGACCCCGAACGCCGCCTGCGTCTGCTCCTTCAGCCGGACCGGAGCCCCCGCATAGAACACGTCTCCCTCGGTCGTCTTCCGGGGACGCCCCTGCGAGAGGATCTCCTCGAGGTGAAGCGACAGCCTTCCTTCCGCGGTCGGTGTCGCGGCCGACCGGCCGGAGCGGACCATGGGCGGAACGCCGGGCCCTGGAAGAAGCGCGACGACGGGAGCGTCGAAGAAATGGAGGGCCGCTCCGAGGATTCCCCCGAGGGCCTCGTCGAGGAGAAGGCCTTCTTTCAGCGCCCCCTCGAAGGCCTTCAGGAGGGACAGCTCTGTGATCCGGTCCGGCACGATCGACTTAGCCCTGGCGTCATGATACTTCGCCCGCCGTGTGCGCCCGTCCTGTCGCCCAGAGGAGTTGTCCGACCATCGCGAGCATCCCCAGGTCCCGAAGGAGGTCCCACCTCATGTCGGAGAGCCGCTCGGCGACCGGCTTTCCGATATCGCGAACGTCGAAGCACCCGCACTCGATGGCGTTTCCGCGGAGCAGGTTGATCGAGATCGCGGCGACGAAAAGGAGCAGCAGGACGCCGACGACCGCCGCTCCCGTCCGGCTCCAGACGCCGAGGAGGAGCGCCACGCCCGAGAGGAGCTCGAGCCACGGAAGGACGAGCGCGAAGAGATTCACGAGAGCCCCGGGCAGAAGCCGGTAGTTGTAGATCATGTGGGCGAACGACGGCGGATCGGACAGCTTCGGGAGAGCGGCCACGACGAAGAAGAGCCCGAGGGCGATCTGCACGCGCGTGACGAGCCACTCGCTCCCGAGCCAGCCGCGGAGGGGCGTCACCGCTTTGCCCCGGTCCGGACGGCGCCGCCGCGCTTCACCCAGTCGGGGTAACCGTCCCTGTAGACGAGGATGTCGTTGAAGCCGGCGCCCCAGAGCTTCTGGGCGAGAAGGTGCGAGTCCTCGCAGTCGCCGCCGGAGCAGTAGACGACGAGCGGCTGCCGTCCGTCGCGCTCGGCCACGAGGGCCACGACCTTCTCGTCCACGTCCGACTCCCAGGCCGAAAAAGACCGCGCACCGGCCACGTGCCCTTCCTCGTAAGCCGACGTCCGCCGCGCGTCGAGGAACGGGACTCCCGCGGCCCAGAGCCGCGCTGCATCCTCCCCAGAAATCTCGACGTAAGGCCTGTCCGGGTGCGGGGGGAACCGAGAGAGCAGGTCTGCTGAAGAAGCAGTTGCCTCTGCGGCCGAGCCAGAAGCCGGCGGTGACGACGCGGAGGGGACGCCACCGGGGGTTTTCTTAGAAGGTAGAGAGTCCAAAGCCGTCGCGCCGGAGCCTCGCGGCGTCGCCGCAGCGGCCTGCTCGGCTGTTCTTCCCTTCGAAGATGAACCCCCTCGCCGCTGCTGCCCTTTAGCCGGAGACGACTCCGCCAACCCGGCCTGCATGGGGGATTCCCCCTTCGAAGAAAGGCGCCCTGACGCCTGCTGCACTGTAACCGGAGACGACGCCGCCAATGCGGCCTGAGAGGGAGCAGAAGAGCCCTCGGCGGACGGGCTCGCCGGCACGCTCGTGGCGTTCGGGTAGTCGCCCGGGAGCTTCAGCCTCCGCTCGCGCGAGGCGAGGGTGTTCGAGACGACGGCGATGGCCACGGCAACGGCGACCAGCGTCGCTGTTTCCAGAAGGTGGCGCCTGAAACTCATCGGATCTCCCGTCAGAGCGGCATCCCGGCCGAGGCGCGGAGATTCTAAGCAAGGACGGGACCCCGTCCTCGGAAGGCTAACGGCAGGCGCTGCAGCGCCCCCGGAGCGTGACGGAGACGCCCTCGACGGTCTGGCCCCCCGGGAGCCGCCGCTTCTGAAAGCGGGGGACCGCGTCCCACGGGATGTCCTCCACGGCGCCGCAGGCCACGCAGACGAAATGGTGATGTCGGCTCAGGTTCGCGTCGTACCTCACGGCGTCGTCGTCCACGACCACCTCGCTGACGAGCCCGGCGGCCCGGAGGGAGTGGAGGACGTTGTAGATCGAGGCCCGCGCCGTCGGAGCGAGAAGGTTCACGGCCTCGCGAATCTCGTCAGCCGTGGGGTGGTGCGTCACGCCGGCCAGGTAGGACAGGACGGCCACTCGCGGATTCGTCACGCGCAGTCCTTTCTCCTTCAGCCGCTCCCCGGCCCACGCCCTCCCGTCTCCCATCTTCTTAGATTAAGTCCAAACAGGTCCGGGCGCAACACGGCCGGGGGCGCTATTTCGGGTTCTTCACTTCTCTGGCGTCGGTGGCGAAGGCGCGGGCGAACCGGCTCCACCGGGGCCCCCTGAAGAAATCCTGATGCCAGCTCCACATGACGCCGACGGCCCGCCCGAGAAGGTCCGATTCGGGCCGCGACCCGAAAAAGCGCGCATCCCGGCTCTCGTCGCGGTTGTCGCCCATCACGAAAACCTCCCCCGGCGGAACGGTGATGGGGCCGAAGTTCCGATAGGCGGGGCGGTCGGGGAGGATTCGGACGGGATGGTGGTGGCCCGCCAGGTCCTCGGTCCCGAGGAGAACCGTCTCGCCGTCGCTCGCAGTGAGGGGAGGGAGGAGCTGGATGGGCATCACCTTGCCGTTGATCGTGAGGATCTCGTTCTTCAGCTGGACGACGTCGCCGGGGAGGCCGACGAGACGCTTGACGAACGGGATGCTTCCGCCGTCGGGGTTCCTGACGACGACGACGTCGCCGCGATGCGGCGTGCCCGTCGTGAAGAGCCTGACCCGGGAGAACGGAATGCGGATCTGATAGGCCGACTTCCAGACGAAGACCCGGTCGCCTTCCATGATCGTCGGCTTCATCGATCCGGTCGGGACGACGTACCAGTCGGCAAGAACCGAGCGCGCCGTCAGGATGATGGCGGCCATGATCAGGAGGTGCCGGATGTCGCGGAGGAGGGCGGCCCGCTTTTCCTTCGAGAAAGCCATGGGAAAGGGAGTTTATCCTCCGGGGGGATGAAGCGCTCCTCGCTCTACACCGACCGGCATGCGCGCTCGGGCGTCGCGGCCTCCCTTCCGACCCTCGAGACCTGGCCGTCCCAGTATCCCGACGACTACGAGATCGTGATCACGATCCCGGAGTTCACGGCCATCTGCCCGAGGACCGGCCTCCCCGATTTCGCGACGCTGACCGTCTCCTACGTTCCGGACCGGCGCTGCGTCGAGCTGAAGTCGCTGAAAGAATACGTTGTCGGGTACCGCGGGCTCGGAATCTTCAACGAGAATGTCGTCAACCGGGTCCTCGTGGACCTGGTCGCCGCGACGAGGCCGCGCCGGATGACGGTGCGGGGCGTCTTCGCGCCGCGCGGAGGGATCCAGACGACCGTCGAGGCCCGGTGGCCACGGTCGAAGTCCTTGAGGCGTCGGCTTTCCCCTTGACAGCGTGGTGAGGTGGACCCATGTTAAAGATGCCTCGACACGAAGGAGGCGGTGCCGGACAGAAGTCCTGAAACCGTCACGAAGGGTCCACGCGTCCGGAGTGGCGAGGCAGCGAGGGGCCGGTCCCGAGCCCGGGTCTCCCGACCGGGAGAATGCCTCGGCAACGGGCCGGCATTAAAGGGACCGCGGATGCGGTCCTCAAGACGGGCGGCGAAAGGTCGCCCGCAAACGGGTCCCGGCCCGACGAGGGCCGGGACCCTAGCTGTCTTCCTGGCCTCCCGCGGGTCAGTTGGCGGATCGCCAGTGGTCCTCAAGCTTCCGTGCCGGCAGCCTCGGCTTGTGTCGGGACGCCCTTCGACGGCTACTTCTTCGGCGCCGGGGTCGGCGGCGGAGCGGGAGCGGGCGCCGGCTTCGCAGGCGCGAACGTCCCGTCGGGCTGCAG
Source organism: Acidithiobacillales bacterium (assembly GCA_050258155.1). Taxonomy (GTDB): domain Bacteria; phylum Acidobacteriota; class Thermoanaerobaculia; order UBA5066; family UBA5066; genus DAOMFB01. The sequence goes on along the minus strand of JBLMYG010000340.1, from coordinate 9,563 downwards.
CCGGCGGTAGAGTTCGAGGGCGTTGATCGTATCGAGCTGGACGGGACAGTATTCGCCCAGCTTTCTCGCGAACATCTCGCCCGAGACGCGGGCTTCGGGGGCGGTCTTCGCCTTCATCTCCCGTACCAGTTCGACCGTCCGGTTGAGATAGGCCCGCGTCTTCAGGATCTCCTCCCTGACGGCGACGGTCGACGGTCCCCGTGTGGCGACGAGCGCCGCGGCGTGGAGAGCCTCGATCGAGTCGAGAGCGGCGAGCCAGCCTTTCGGATCGGCTCCCGTGTCGGACGTCATCGGACACCGGTCCGGCGTCACGAGATCGCCGACATACACGACGTTGCTCGCCGGTGCATAGAGCCAGAGGTCGTAGAGCGTGTGCGCAGGGGCGGGCGTCGCGTGGATTTCGAGCGTCTGCGTCTTGCCGACGAGAACGAGCATGTCCGCGACCCCGAGGACCGTCGGGGCCTTTCCTTTCGCGCCGCGAACGAGTCCCAGGAAGTTCTTCACGCCTCTCTGGTTGACGATCAGGGTGACGTCCGTCGGGAGCATCACGGCGAACCCGTTGTTCGAGTCGGGGTGCAGGTGGGTCATCACGACCCACCTCACCGGCTTGTCCGGGCAGGTCCTCTTCACCTCGGCGAGCAGGTTCCTCGCGTCCTCGGCGGTCGCGCCGGTGTCGAGCAGGAGGACGCCGTCCCCCATGTCGAACCAGGAGCAGTTCGTGCTCCCGAAGCGGCCGACCCACGAGAAGGCATCCGTTCGCGCCGTGTCGAAGGAGGGGAGAACGTCGGCGGACGGGGTGGGGCGGGTCGCGGTCGCGGGAACCTGGGCCGGCGCCGAAGCCTCGACAAGAAGGAGAGCGAGTGCCGTAGCGACCGTGGTGAGTAACTGGTTCATCAGGTCTCCTGTTCCTCCGAGCGGTCGGCTCCGGTGGCCGGGAGGCGCCGGAGGAACTCACCGCTCCGGAAAAGCTCGATCTGGGCTTCGGTCTCCCTCGCGAGGGCAGCCCTGAGGCGCGGGAGGCGTTCGGCACCGAGGAGGCGCTTCGTGGCCGCGAGGGCGGGGAGTGACTGCTCCGCATAGTCGGCCGCGCGGGCCACGGCCGCCGGAAGGCTCGGCCCGTCGTCGACGAGGATGTCGACGAGGCCGATCTCCTTCGCGCGGTCCGCCCCGATCCTCCCGGCGGCGAAGACCGTGTCGGCGGCCGCCCCGTGTCCGAGGCGAAGCGGCAGGTGGAACGTCGCACCCCATGCCGGAATGAGGCCGATGGCCGTGTAGGACGGAAGGAAGAACGCACCGGAGCCGGCCGAGGACGAGGCGATCCTCACGTCTGCCGCCAGAGCGAGGCTCATTCCCCCGCCGGCCGCCGCGCCGTCGAGGGCGGCGAGAACGGGCCGGAGCGTCTCGGCCATCGCGACGACGGCGCGGCCCCCTGCCTCGACGAGATCGCGAAATCCCGCTTCGTCTTCGGCCCGGGCGAGCGCGCGCAGGACGTCGAGGTCTCCCCCGGCCGAGAAAGCACCACCTGCGCCCGTCAGGACGATGGCCGGAACGGTCGGGTCCTTCCCGAGCGCCTCCATGGTTCCGGCCAGCATCTCGGCCATCGCGGTGCCGAACGCGTTCCGCGCCGCGGGGCGGTTGAGCCGGACGACCGGAACCAGCCCCTCGAGAAGAACCTCGACCGGCGCCGGTTCGCGCCGTCCGGAGAGTGCGGCGTGCTCGCGGCACGCGTCGAGGAACGCGGTGAACAGGGCCTTCTGGTCGCGGCGTCCCACGAGTTCCTCGGGGTGCCACTGAACCGCGGTGCAGAACGCTCCCTTCGTCCGCTCGAACGCCTCGACGAGATCGTCGGGGGAGGCCGCCAGGGGAGAGAGCCCCGGCGCCAGGTCCTTGACGGCCTGGTGATGCCGCGAGTTGACGGCTCCCGACCCGGCGACGGCGCGGGCGAAGGGGGAGCCGTCCGCCGCCCCCGGAGCAGCGCGAACGCCGTGCTCCGGGGGGACGTCATTCTCGTTCCTGCCGGCGTGGACGACCCCGCGCGGACGCTCCGACGGCAGGTCCCGCCAGAGCGTCCCGCCGAGGGCGACGTTGACGACCTGGAGTCCCCTGCAGATTCCGAAGACGGGAATCTGCCGCTCCCCCGCGCGTGCGAGGAGCCGGAAGTCGAGCGCGTCGCGCTCGGGACGGATCTCGAGACCTGCGGCCGGTGCCGGCTCGCCGAACCGCGACGGGTCCACGTCCGGTCCGCCGGCGAGGAGGAGCCCGTCGAAATCGTCCGGCAGCTTCTCGCCCGGGACCGCCAGCGCGACCTCCTCCGGAAGCGCCCCCGCGCAGAGGAGGGCGCCCCGGTAGCGCTCGTTCGGCTGCTGCCGGTCGGTGGCGATGACGATTCTCATGGTCCGGGCGCTCCGGCGAAAGCGAGGCCCGTGCCGGAGAGGCCCGGGCGCCGCTCGGGGCGGCAGGGGCGGATTATAGGGATGCGGCCTCTCTCGGCGCGTCGTCCTCCCAGAACCGCCTGAAGAGATACCACTGCGTCGGGTTCTCACGGATGACGCGGGACAGAATCGAGACCCAGCGCTCCATCGCATCCTGGAGCGCCGCCTCGTCGGGCTCGGTCCGAGAGCCGGCTGCGAGGCCGACGTGGATGGGCGCTTCCACGACGGTCCGGTAGCGGCCGTCAGGCTCCATCAGGACGAAGACGGGGAAGACCGGCGTGCCCGCGATGGCCGCGAGCCGGAAGGGGCCCACGGGGAAGGAGGCCGTCCGGCCGAAAAACGGAAGCACCCGGCCTGTCCCTGAGACGTCGCGATCTCCCTGCATCGCCACGAAGCGTCCCTCGTGCAGAGCCCGGAGAAGGGGGACGAAAGCGAAGGGTGACGACGTGACCGGGATCCCCTCCACCCCGATCCGCCGGCGCGCCTCGGCGCGGTGCCGCTCGATGACGGGGGAGGGGTCGGGGACGTACGCGACCGCCGTCGTCGCGCCGAAGTCGCGGAGGAAGAGGCCGCCCAGCTCGAAGTTGCCGACGTGCGCCGTCAGGAGAATCGCTCCCGTCCCCTGCCGTGCGGCCTCGACCAGCCTCTCGTGGCCCGAGCGGGAGGTCAGGAGGGCCAGCGGCTCGACGTCGGTCCGGGAGGTGCAGCGGAGCAGGTCGATCCAGAGGCGGGAATGGCTCGTGACCATCGCGCGTCCCACCTCCTCGACGCGCCGGTCCCCGACCGGCAGCCCGAGAACCGCAGCCACGTTTTCCAGGATGGCCTCGCGCAGCGTCTCGCGCTCCCAGATCGCCCGCTCGGCCGTGGCGGCGGCGAGCCGCGCGACCCACTCCGTGGGGATCGCCCGGGCCATCCAGCGGAAGAAGGGGAACCAGAGGCCGAACGTGGCATGTACGGCAGGCGTCACCACCGCGGGCCGCGTCGGCTCGGGCACGGGGCGAGGATGCCACGGAGGCCACCGGTGCGCCCCGGCGGGTCCCCCTATCGCTAAGATGGCCGGGTTCCGCAGGAGCCCTGAGGATGCGCCGAGACATCGCGGGAAGCCCCGCGCGAAGCCCGTGGAGCCTTCTCGGCGTCCTGGCGCCGTACGGCGTCTTCGCCGTCCTCCTCGTCGCCACGTGGAAGCGGTGGATCCTTCCCTTCCAGGACTCGCCGCGGGAGGTGCTGACGGCCCTCCGGATCTCCGAGGGGGAAGTTCTCTACCGGGACGTGACCTACTCGTACGGGCCGGTCGCCCCGTATCTGGACGCCGCCGCCTTCCGGCTCTTCGGCGAGACGCTCGAAACCCTCGTGGTCTGGCGGGTGCTCCTCTCGCTTCTCGCCGTCGAGGGGATCCGCCGGCTCGCGAGGCGGCTTCTCGAGCCGGTGCCGGGAGGGGGGCGCGAGGCGGGGGTGGCCGCGATCGCAGGGCTGGTCGTGGCCGCCTGCTTCTTCCAGGGGCAGGGAGGGGCCTATCCGTTTCCGTACAGCGTCGCGGCGCTGGAGGGGACGGTGGCGACGTGGTGGGCGCTGGAGCTGGCTCTGGGCGCGGAGAGCCGCCGGCGTACGCTCGCGGCAGGGCTCGTCGCGGGGCTCGCGGCGGCCTGCAAGGTGGAGTATCTCGCCGCCGCCGCCGGGCCGCTTCTGGCCCTCTTCCTGTGGCGTCCCCGCCGGGAGGCGCTCGCGGCCACGGCCGGCGCGCTCGCGCTGCCGGCCGCGGCCTACCTGATTCCGATTTTCCTCCTCCCGCTCGAGCATCTCTTCGTCTACGGTCCCCTGATCGCCCTTCGTGTTCCGGAGACCTGGAAGACGCTCTACCGCGAGGTCTTCTGGGGCGGGAGCGCCCGGGAGTTCCTCTCGGGGGGCTTCCTGAGAATCCTCTGGCCGTCGGGGGCCCTCATGGCCGCTGCGGCCCTCGGAGCCTGGAGAGCGGCGTCGGCGGCGCCCGGCGTCCGCCGGGCCCTCGCCGCGCTCTTTTTCGCCTTCGGCGGCCTCGCGGCCTGGAGCACACCGGGCGCTTCGGCCCTTCACGTCCTGATGCCTCTCGGAATGACCGCCTTCGCGATCGACGCCTGGGGCGCGCTTCGGCGGGGAGGATTGAGGGAGCCCTCCTCGCCGGCGATCGCCCGAGTCGCTGTCGGCCTCTCGATGCTGCCGGCCCTCCTTCGCCAGCCCTTCTTCTTCCTGATCAATGTCTATGCGGCGTTCTCGGCGCCTCTCGCCATGGCGGTGGGCCTCTCGTTCCTCCTCCGGAAAGTCCGCGCCGCGCGGCTCTTCGCGGCCTTCCTGGCGGGGATCACCGGTGCGCAGATGGTGTCGAGGGTCGAGTACTTTCGCGCGGGACCGTGGATGCAGGTCTCCTTTCCACGCGGATCGTTCGTTCTTCGCGACTGGGACGCGCGCCTTCTCCGCGGTCTCGTGGAGATCGTCGGGAAGACGACACCTCCCGGCTCGTACGTGGCAGGCTTCCCGGATGGGGGGCTGGTCCTGTTCCTGACGGGGCGGCGGTCGCCCTTTCGCGACACGCAGTTCCATCACGGCGTGCAGAACGACCTGGCGGAGAGCCGGATGATCGACGACCTGAAGACCAAGGACGTCCGTGCCGCGTTCGTCGTCGACCTTCCGACCTTCCTTCCGGGAACGGGACGGCCCGGCGAGGCTTATCTCAAGCGCTTCTGGGTCGAGCTGAACCGGCGGTTCGTCCCCGTCGTCCGGATCGGGCCGTACGCACCCGGGAAGCCGTGGGGGCCGGTCAACGCCTCGGCCCTGATCTATTTGCCGGCGCCGGGCGGCTCCTCCCCCCGCCTCCCGGCCAGCGCGGCTAAGATGCCTCCTGAGGCGAAGGAGGCGTCATGCGCAGGCCCGTCGTCCTGATCACCGGGGCGAGCGGCGAGATCGGCCACGGTCTGATCACCGCCCTCTCCGAAGACGGTTCCCGCCCCATCCTGACCCTCGACCTGAGACCCCTCGAAGGGGAGCTCACGAACCGCGTCGAGCGGCAGTACGTCGGGTCCGTCCTCGAACGGAACCTGCTCGAGCGGATCCTCTCCGAGTACGAGATCGACCTGATCTTCCACCTCGCGGCGCTCCTCTCGACCCGCGGCGAGTTCACGCCGGTGACGGCGCATCAGGTGAACGTCGAGGGGATGATCTTCATGCTCGAGTTCGCGCAGGCCGAGAGGGTCTCGCACGGCCGGCCCGTGACGTTCCTCTACCCGTCGTCGGTCGCCGCTTACGGCCTCCCGGACCTCCCGGCGAAGGGGCGTGCCGGGAAGGTGAAGGAGGACGAGTTCACGCAGCCAGCAACGATGTACGGCTGCAACAAGCTCTACTGCGAGCACCTGGGACGCTACTACTCCGAGCGGTACAAGCAGCTCTCCGCCGAGCCGGTCTCGCGGATCGACTTCCGCTGCATCCGGTTCCCCGGCCTGATCTCGGCCGCGACCCTTCCGTCCGGCGGCACGTCGGACTACGCCCCGGAGATGATTCACGCCGCCGCCCAGGGGAAGCCATACAACTGCTTCGTCCGCCCCGATACGCGGATCCCTTTCATGGCGATGCCGGACGGCGTCGAGGCGCTCCTGAAGCTGGCGGCCTCGCCGGGCGACCGTCTCTCACGCCGCGTCTACAACGTCGGAGCGTTCAACCCGTCGGCCGCGGAGATCCGCGACCTCGTCGTCAACGCGTTCCCCGGGGCCGCGATCAGCTTCGTGCCCGACCTGAAGCGGCAGGGGATCGTCGACTCGTGGCCGTCCGACGTGAACGACGCGGCGGCCCGGAAGGACTGGGGCTTCGCCCCGAAGTACGACCTGAGGCGCGCCTTCAGCGAGTACCTCGTCCCGGCGATCCGGAGGAGGTATGCGCCGGCGTAAAGGCCGGGCAACACGTCCGAAGGCTGCAGGGACTTCGGTCTCTGGCGCCGCAGAGGGGACGCCTCGCCCTCCACCGGCCGTCTGGACGGCGCTGCCGTACGTCATCTTCGCGGCGCTCTACGCGCTGACGTTCAAGACGTGGCTTCTTCCGTTCCAGGACTCGGGGCGCGAGATCGGCGTCGCGACCCGACTGGCGCTCGGCGAGACGCTCTATCGGGACGTGGCGTACTGGTTCGGGCCGCTCCCCCCGCTTGCGGACGCCGCCGTCCTCCGACTTTCCGGATTCCGCCTGGACGCGCTCCTGGCCGTCCGTCTCGTCTTCGCCCTTCTGGGCGTCGAGGTGCTCCGGCGGCTGGCGCGCCGGCTCTTCGACTCCCCGACGTGTGCGGCGTGGGGCGTGTCGGCCGTCGTCGCCCTCTGCCTCTTCGAGAGAAACGGAGGGTCCTGGGCCTTTCCTTACTGCGCCCCGTCGCTCGAGGGATTCGTCCTCGGCCTCTGGGCTCTCGAGGCGGCTCTCGGATCGCGCGGGTGGAGGGGCTCGCTGGCGGCGGCGGCGCTCGCGGCCCTCGCGGCGGGGACGAAGTTGGAGTACGCGCCGCTCTCGCTTCTGGCACTCGCCGTCGCGCTGGGAGCGAGGCGGCCCCGGAGGGAGGCTCTGCTGGCAACGGCTGCAGCGGCCGCAGGCGGAGCGCTCTTCTGGCTCGTGCCCCTCGCGCGCCAAGGGAGCGATCTGCTCCGGACGCAGGGATTCCTCCTCGCCCTCGACGTGCCCGCTCCCTGGAAGCGGCTCTATCAGGGGATCGCTTGGGGATACTTCTCGCTCAAAGGGAATCTCCTGACCCAGATCCTTCAGTCCTATCTTCCGGGCGTCCTCGTCGTCCTCGCTGCGCTGGTGCTCGTCCGCTTGTTCGGCGGAGCGTCGCGCGTCGTGGCCATCCTCGTCCTGGCCCTTGGAGGTGTTGCCGGCTGGCTACCAGCCAACCTTGGCATCCACGCATTCATTCCAGCGTCCGCCGTCCTGGTGGCGGCGCAGGGCACCCAGCTCATTCGGAAAAGGCGCGGCGAGGCGCTGGAGGAACGGACCATCGCCCTTTTCGCGCTCGGGGCGGCGATGCTCCCCCTCTTCGTCCGTCAGCCGTTCTTCCTGTTGAGGCTGACCCCTTACTCTGCCTTCTCCGGACCGATCCCCCTTCTCATCTCGTTCTCCTTCGTCTCCCGGCTCCTGGATGCGAGGCGCTCCTCCGCGATGCTTCTCGCCGGCCTGGCGTTCGGAGCAGCCCTGTCCGCGGAGCGCGACTGGGCCGCCGACGACCGAGTGTGGGTCCGGTTTCCGCGAGGAAGCCTCCGGCTTCCGGCGGCCGAGGGGCGTCTCATCGAAGCGCTCGTCGACAGGCTCCGACGCGATACGAGCGAGGGCGGGTTCGTTGCCGGCTTTCCCGAACCAGGTGTGGTTCTCTTCTTCGCGGACCGTAGGAATCCGTTTCCGTGGGAGCAGTTCAATCCCGGCGACCAGGGAGCCGTGGCCGAGCGGGTCATGATCCGAGACCTCGAGAAACGCCGTCCGGAAGCGGCGTTCGTCGTGAACCGGCCGATGATGGAGTTCGGCGAGAGCTATTTCGGAGGGGGGTACCTCGAGGAGTTCCGGAAGGCCCTTCTGCACGAGATGTCGCTCGCAGAGGTTTTTCGTCCGCCGCCCGGCCTCCGCACGCCGTCCGTCCGGGGGGACGGTGCCCTCTACTTCAGGCCCCGGGAGCTGCAGCCCCGATAGCCGGTCCGCGGGGACCGGCTGTGCCGCAGTGATTCCGCCGGTCGTCGCCGGGGCTCCGGGGACCCGGCTCAGTCGCCCGCGCTGTCGTCCCGCACGAACCCGTGCGCAGCGGTTTCCGCGGCGGCCTCGACCGGCTTGACGAAGCGGCCGACGGCGTTCCTGGTCCCCTGGACGCGGAGCTTCCCGAACAGGTACTCGAACTTCTTCTCCAGCGCTGCTCCGATCTCGGACCGGACGGACTCCGGCAGATCCCAGACCGCCTTCTTGAACGGCCCGATCGCCTTCTTCCGCGTCTTGTAAAAGAACTGCTCCTCGGTGTCCTTCGACTTCCGCTCCTCGGCGGCCTTCTCGCGGATCCAGGCGTACATGTCGTCCTTGAGCGCCTTCGGGAAGGCCGGGTGCTCGTAAACCATGTTCTGGAACTCGGTGGCGAGGTGGACCTCGCACGCGCCGTGGTTCGGGAACTCGTGGAACATCTCGGCCGGGAGGGTCGAGGCGCCGTGCTGGACGGCTCCCGCGAGGCCGTACTCGGCCCGCGCGATCTTCGAGATGGCCTTCATGGCGTCGAAGTCGATGGAAACCTTGGCGACGGTCCCGTCCGGAAGGACGACACCGCCGTGCGAGGTGCCGGTGTTGATGGAGATCTTGGAGACTCCGGTCATCCCCGGGGGAAGCGTCGCCCGGTAGCCGTTCATGTAGGCGCGGAACTCCTCGGGGGTGGAGACGTCCTTTCCGACCTCGCCGATCTCTCCGCCCACGGAGATGGTGACGCCCTTCGGCTCTCTGGCTCGGACGACCGTCGTGAAGTGGGCGGCGTTCTCGAAGTTCTTCCGCTGTTCCTCGACGACGTTCGGCTGCGAGAGGTCGACGAGCGTGGAGGTGTCGATGTCGATGTTGAAGAAGCCGGCGTCGACCGACTCCTCGATGAGCATCTCGATCGCGCGGATCTCCGGCTTCGGATCGGCCGCGAACTTCTTCGCGTTGACCTGGAAATGGTCTCCCTGGAGGAAGAGCGGCCCCTCGTACCCCTCCCGGATGGCGGCGCCGAGGATGACGGCGGCGTACTCGGCGGGCCGCTGGTCGGTGTACCCCATCTCGCTCCGCGCGATCTCCAGGATGAGGGCCCCCACCTCGTGCCTCTTCGCCGCCCGGAAGATGGCGCGCGCCGTGTCGTAGGCGAGCATCCGGACGTTGATGGCCGGCACGGTGAAGCCGCCGGATTCGCCGCGGCCGATGGCCATGTAGAGGTCGTGGATGGAGGACGGGACGACGCCGAGCGCCGCCGCGGCCTTCCGGAGGGCGCGCCGCGCCTCGTCCCGTCTCTTCGTGTCGGCCTCGAACACGGCCCTGTGAACGAGCGCGTCGACCTCCATCGACCGGAACGAGGCCGGATCGCGCCGCGCGTCCTCCGCGACCTTGTCTTCGAACGTCGTCATCTCTCTCCTCCGCCGG
>JBLMYG010000339.1:0-8889 GCA_050258155.1 Acidithiobacillales bacterium | reverse complement strand
CCTTCACGATGGCGAAGGTCATCGAGGCGCTCGACGTGCCGACGCTCGTCCTCTCGCACAACAAGACGCTCGCGGCGCAGCTCTACCAGGAGTTCCGTGGCTTCTTCCCGAAGAACCGGGTTGAGTACTTCGTCTCGTACTACGACTACTACCAGCCGGAGGCCTACGTCCCGCAGTCGGACACCTACATCGAGAAGGAGACCGACATCAACGAGGAGATCGACAAGCTCCGGATCTCCGCGACGGCGGCCCTCTTCGAGCGGCGGGACGTCCTGATCGTCGCGTCGGTCTCGTGCATCTACGGCCTCGGGAGCCCCGAGTCGTTCGGCAAGATGGCGATCGAGTTCGTGGCGGGGGCCCGCTACGGCCTGACCTGGTACCTGAGGCGCCTCGTCGAGGCGCAGTACGAGCGGACGGCGCTCGACCTCTCCCGGGGCGGCTTCCGGGTCCGGGGCGATCTCCTCGAGATCCAGCCGTCGTACGAGGACACCGGGCTGCGCGTCGAGTTCTTCGGCGACGAGATCGAGCGGATCTCCCGCTTCGAGATCGTGACCGGCAGGACGCTCGAGACGCTGCCCCGCTTCGAGCTCTTCCCGAAGTCGCACTACGTCACGCCGGAGGAGACGCGCCTCCGGGCTCTCGGCTCGATCGAGGCCGAGCTCGTCCTTCGGCTGGAGGAGCTGAGGCGGGAGGCGAAGCTCCTGGAAGCCCAGCGGCTCGAGCAGCGGACCCGCTTCGACCTGGAGATGATCCGGGAGCTCGGCTACTGCCCCGGAATCGAGAACTACTCGCGGCACCTCTCGGGGCGCCAGGCGGGGGAGCCGCCGCCGACCCTCCTCGACTACTTTCCGGAGGGATACCTGACGGTCATCGACGAGAGCCACCAGACGATTCCCCAGCTCCACGCCATGTACCACGGCGACCGCTCGCGGAAGGAAACGCTCGTCGAGTACGGTTTCCGCCTGCCGTCCGCTCTCGACAACCGCCCGCTCAGGTTCGAGGAGTGGCTGGAGAGGGTCGGGCCGCGCCTCTTCGTCTCGGCGACGCCGGCCGCCTACGAGCTGTCGGAGACCGGCGGCGAGGTCGTGGAGCAGGTCATCCGGCCGACCGGGCTCCTCGACCCGCCGATCGAGATCCGCCCCGTGAAGGGGCAGGTGGACGACCTCCTCTCCCGCGTGAGGGAGCGGACGGCGCGGGGGGAGAGGACGCTCGTGACGACCCTCACGAAGCGGATGGCCGAGGACCTGACGAACTACCTCCTCGAGCTGGGGGTCAGGGTCCGGTATCTCCACTCGGACGTGGAGACGCTGGAGCGCGTCCAGGTCATCGGCGACTTCCGTCGCGGCGTCTTCGACGTCCTCGTCGGCGTCAACCTGCTGCGCGAGGGGCTCGACCTTCCCGAGGTGTCGCTCGTGGCCGTCCTCGACGCCGACAAGGAGGGGTTCCTCCGCTCGGAGACGTCGCTCATCCAGACGGCCGGGCGGGCGGCGCGCAACCTGAACGGCCTCGCCGTCTTCTACGCCGACCGGCTCACCGACTCGATCCGCCGGGCCCGTTCCGAGACCGAGCGGCGGCGGGCGGCGCAGCAGGCCTTCAACGAGGCGCACGGCATCGTGCCCGAGTCGATCGTCAAGGCCGTCGACTCCCCGCTCCTCCGGATGGCGAACCTCGACTACCTCGAGCCGCAGAGGCCGGGGGAGCGGAAGGAGCCGAGGAGCCTCGCGGCTCTGGACACCGAGATCGGAGGCCTCGAGAAGCAGATGAAGGAGGCCGCGCGCGCCCTCGAGTTCGAAACGGCCGCCGGGCTTCGCGACCGGATCCGGGAACTCCGCGCGACGAAGCTGTTCGGGTGAGAGGGTGCCCTCCCATTTGACAAGCGCTTGCGGTAGGCTGGCGGCTCAGGGAGAGGAGAGATACGCCGTGAAAGAGACGCTCACGCGGAAAGCCGCCGCGATCCTCGGGAAGAAAGGGGGCCTGGCCGGCCGCGGGGCAGCGAAGCGCCGCGGCGATTCGGCCTACTACGCCCGCCTCGCGAGGAAGGCCGCCGCGGCGCGCAGGAGGAAGGCCGCCCGGACCCGGAGGTCGAAGGGGTCGAAGCGGGGCATCGCCGGTAGAGCGAGGTCGAAGTGAAAACGACGCATCGGTTCCGGATCACCCAGATGTCCGATGGCGGGCCCTTCTACGAGCTCGCCGTCGACGATGTGCCGGTCGGGAGGGACGACTTCCTCGGCATCGAGCAGAGCTTCCCGGTCACCGCGGCCCCGGCCGCGATCCTCGACCTGATGGTCCGTCGGGGCGTCCAGCGGACGACCGCGACCGCCTTTCTCTGGGCGTACCTCGAGGAAAGGAAGAAAAGGGAGGCGACCGGCGCCGCGCTCGTCAGATGGGAAGAGTCGCTCGACTGCGACCGCTGAGACCGCCCCCGTCGCCTCCCGTCCGGGTCCGCTCCATCTCCTTCTCGGCCAGAAGGCTCTCGCGGTCCCGGCCGACCGTGGACACGGCCAGCGTCCGGCCGTCCTTTTTGTACGTGACCTTCGCGTCGCGCGCGTCGAGGCTCCCATCGATCTCGACGGCGTCCCAGCTCTCCGCGTGCCCGACGTACGCGATCGTCACGTCGTAGTGGGCGCTCCAGAAGAAGGGAACGGCATCGAACCGCTCGCGGGCTCCCAGCATGTTCCGGGCGGCGGTCTGCCCCTGGCGCTGCGCCACGACCCAGTGCTCGATCCTGATCCTCCGGCCGCTCCGCGGGTCGGGATAGCGCGCGGTGTCCCCCGCCGCGAAAAGTGCGGGGTCGCTCGTCCTGAGGTGCTCGTCGACGAGGATGCCGCGCTCGACGGCGAGGCCTGCCCCCTCGGCCAGCGAGGTTGACGGCGTCACGCCGACACCCATGACGACGAGGTCGGCCGGAAGGGATGTCCCGTCCTCGAGGATGACGGTCGACGGGCCGATCTCGCGCGGCTTCGTCCCGAGGTGAAAGACGACGCCGTGCTCTTCGTGAAGAGCTTTCACGAAGGCCCCAATCTCCGGTCCCATGACCCGCTCGAGCGGCACGGTTTCCGGCGCGACGACGTGGACGGCGAGGCCGCGAGATCGGAGCGACGCAGCCGTTTCGAGGCCGATGAAGCTGGCGCCGACGACGACGGCCTGCCTGGCCCCGCCGGCGGCAGCGATGAGAGCGCGGCTGTCGGCCAGCGTCCGGAGGGTCCGGACGTGGGGGAGGTCTGCGCCGGGGATCCGGAGCCGGACCGGATCGGCGCCGGTAGCAAGGAGGAGGGCGTCGTACCCGAGGACGCTCCCGTCCGCGAGGAGGAGCCGTCGCCTCTCCCGGTCGAGCCCCGTGGCCCGGATGCCGAGGCGGAGGTCGATGTTCCGCTCGTCGTAATAGTCACGGCTCCGGAGGGGGATCCACTCCTCGGGGGCGCTGCCCGCGAGGTAGTCCTTCGAAAGGTTCGGCCGGTCGTACGGCGGGTCGGGGTCGGCGCTGACGAGAGTCAGCGATCCGGCGAAGCCCTCCGCGCGGAGCGTCTCGACGGCGGCATTCCCGGCCGCGCCCCCTCCGACGACGAGGATCCGCTCCGGGTGAGGTCCCCTTCCGGACGGCGGGATCTCGCCGGAGGCGCCATCCCCCACGAACATCATGCCGCCGCGGAGGTCGATCGTGAAGCACGGGACCGGATCGCGCGCCGGAGGCCGTGTCGCCGCGCCCGTGGCAAGGTCGAACGCCGCGTGGTGCCAGGGACACCGAACGGTCTCGCCCACGACGATCCCCTCGGCGAGCGGCCCTCCGTAGTGCGTGCACTTTGCCCCGACCGCGAAGACCTTCTCTCCTCGCCGCGCCAGGAGAACCGCGTCGTCTCCGACACGGCCCAGGAGCATCCCGCCATCCGGCACGCTCTCGAAGGGAACACCCGCCTGGAAGTCCGGCCCCGTCGGCTTTCCGGTCTCGCCCCCCATCACGTCCCCCTGGCGGCTATCCTACGTCCGGGGCCCGTAGCTCAGGTGGATAGAGCAACGGTTTCCTAAACCGTGTGCCGGGAGTTCGAGTCTCCCCGGGCCCACCACGTCGTTTCTCAGTTCTTCGGCGCCGGCTCGGACCTCAGGTGGTCGACGCGGATGACCCGGTTGGCGCGGACGGCGGCGGCCGGGCCGAGAGGGAGGAAGTCGTCCTCCTGCCGGGCGACGTACTTCGCGAAGCCGTCCGTCACCTCCGTCACGTCGTCCAGGTCGTGAAACATCCGGAACTCCACCGGCTCGGCCAGCCCCTCCACGGTGAGCCGGAACGTGTGAAGGTAGTTGTGCTCCATGGGTCTCCTCCACCGCTCATTCTCGCGTATCGTTCCTTCGTGACCGGGACGCCCGGCCCCGCGGCATCGCGGCGAGCTGCGATCTTCCTCGCCCTCGCCGCCGGGGCCCTCTATTTCCTCGCAGGGGCCGAGCGGGATTTCTGGGCGCCGGACGAGCCCGACTTCGCCGAGCAGACCCGGGAGATGATCGAGAGGCGGGACCTTCTGATTCCGTACCAGAACGGCGTCCCCTATTCGGAAAAACCGCCGCTCTTCTACTGGGCGATCGCCCTGACGACGCCCCTTTCGGGCTTCGACGTCCATCCCGCGACCACCCGACTTCCGTCGGTGCTCGGCGCGGTCTCATTGGTCCTGGGCGCGGCGTGGCTGGCAGGGCGGCGGGGGGGACGGATCGAGGCGCTCCTCGCGGGCGCGGTGACGGCCGCGGCCCCCGTGGTCTTTTGGCAGGGGCAGTTCCTGCAGATCGACGCCTTCTTCTCGGCGCTGCTCTTCTGGGGGTTCGTGGCCGAGTGGGGCGTCTGGAACGATCCGGCCGCGGCGCCGCGCTGGAGATGGGCCCTCCACCTCCTGATCCCGGCGGCGATCCTCGCCAAGGGGCCGCTGGCGCTCGTCCTTCTGGGCCTCGTCGCGGCCGTGGAGTCCCTTCGGGCCCGGTCGCTCCGACCGGTTCTGGATCTGGGCCCCCTTCGCGGCGCGGCGGTGGCGATCCTCCTCGTGGTGCCGTGGTACGTCGCGGCGGCCCGGGCCGGCGGGCCGGCCTATGCCTACGACCTGATCGTCAACCAGAACTGGAACCGGTTCTGGCACGCCTTCGACCACATCCAGCCCTTCTGGTTCTACTTCGAATCGGTCTTCATCGACTTCGCGCCCTGGACCCTGCCGGCCCTGGCGGCGTCCATCCTCCTCTGGCGGAAAGGCCTCCTCCGCGAGCGCCCGGAGCTCCGGCACGCGGCGACGGTCTTCGCGGCCTGCTTTCTCTTCCTTTCGGCGTCGCAGTCGAAGCAGGGGAAGTACCTTCTCGTCGCCTACCCGTTCGCCGCGGTCCTTCTCGCTGCGGGCGTCAAGGCCGCCGAGGAGGACGGCCGGGCGGGGCGGCCTGCCTGGCGGTCGGCCCTTCGCGGCTACGCGCTCCTCGTGGGGCTTCTCTTCGCGGGGGCGGCGGCGGTACTCCCTGCGGTCGCGGCGCACCGCTTCACCGGATACGGGGGACCGGTCGCAGGCGTGGCCGTTCCGCTCGGCGTCGGCGGCGTCGGCGTCGCCGCGGTTCTGGCGGCGCGCCGGAAGAACGCCGCGCCGGCCTACCTCGCCATCGCGGCGGTCCTCGCTGCTGCCGAGGCCTCGGCCGCCGTCTCGGTCTTTCCCGCGGTCGACGAGCGGAAGACGGGCCGGAGCTTCTTTACGCGGATCGCGCCCCGCTTCGCCCACGGAGAGCCGCTCGCCTACTACGGAGAGCCGTATCGCTGCTACCCGATTCTCGTGATGCGGCGGACGACGGCGCATCCCCGGACGGAGGCGGAGCTGGCCGCCTGGCTCAAGGCCGAGCCGGACGGCGAAGTCCTCGTGACCGAAGAGCATTGGGGCCATTGGAAGAACCCGGCGCTGAGGTCTCTCGTCGTGAAGGAGCAGGCCCGGATCGGTTCGGGGGAGATCTATCTCGTGGGGCAGCGGTGACCGGGCTGGCCGGCGAGATCGAGTTCCCCGGAGGCTCGGCCCGGTTCCCGGGCCGCCACGAGGTCGTCGAGGCCGTTCTCCGGCGAGGCGGCGAGGCGATCCCCGTCGTCGTCAAGAAGACCCGGAGGGCGTTCTGGGAGAAGCCTGGACGGACCCGCTCCGACCGGTCGGCGGCCGTGGCGCTGGAGCTGATCGCGCGCGGCGTGCCGACGCCCGAGCCTCTCGGCGTGGCGCACGAAGGGGCCGAGAGCTGGTACGTCAGCCGCCGGCTCGAGGGGGCCGTCCAGATTCGCGAGTGGTTCCTCCAGCGCGACGACCCGCGGCGCGCGGCGCCGCGCCTCGGGATTCCGTTCGAGGAGATCGTGGCGGCGCTCGGCCGTCTGGCCCGCCGGATGCACGACCGAGGGGTCTTCTTCCGGGATCTCTCCGACGGGAACATCCTCGTGACCGGCGAGGAAGCGGGCTTCCGGCTCTGGCTCGTCGACCTGACGCGGGCCCGCATCTCGCCGAGTCCCGTCTCCCTCTGGAACCGCCTCCGGGACCTCTCGCGCCCCGGCCTCAACAGGCCCCGGGACCGGAAGAACCTTCTGTCGAGCTACTTCGATCCCGCCCCGGTCTCTCCCGTCCTGGAGATGGCGCTCACTCTCTTTCGCCGGAGGATCGTCTTCTGGGACGACCTGAAGAAATGGCTCCGGCCGTGGCGCGGGAAGGAGGAAGATTGACGCTATCCTCCGGAGCGGGAGCTGGTTAGGAGGTAAACCCCCGGCGGCGGCGGCGCGTCCAAAGGAGTGTGAGTGCAGAGGGTTCCTTGCGGCTCGCGCGGCCTTCCGAGGCGGGGCCTCTCATCCGGCGGAGAGGAGTCGCTCTGAAAGCCGCCGACGGCGCCGTGGAGGCCTCGGAAGCGCACCGGGCGCGCCACGAGTTAGAGCGGGCCGAGATCGAGAAGATTCTCGCAGGCGAGGTGGACCGGTTCGAGTACTTCGTCCGCGTCTACCAGAAGCGGATCTTCCGGCTGGCGTACGCCCTCCTGCGGGATCCGGCCGAGGCGGACGCCCTGACGCAGGACGTTTTCGTGAAGGCCTACCGGGGCCTCGCGGAGTTCCGGGGAGGAGCCTCGTTCGAGACGTGGGCCACCCGGATCGCCATCAACGCGGTGCGCGACCTCGCCCGGCGCCGCAGGCCGGTCGTCTCTCTCGCCGATCCGCGCGGCGGCGGGGAGGAGGACGGACCCGAGGTCCCGGCCCGCTTCGATCCGGCCGACGGGACCTCGCCCGAGCGCGACCTGATGGCGCGGGAGATCGGGCGCCGGATCGCGGAGGCGCTCGTGACGCTTTCGCCGCGCCAGCGCGCCGTCTTCGTCATGAAGCATTACGAGGAGCTCTCGATCGCCGAGATCGGGGCGACGACGGGGCTCGACGAGGGGACGGTCAAGTCGCATCTTTTCCGCGCGGCCCGGAGGCTGCGCGAGCGTCTGGAGGACCTCCGATGAAAACGGACGCGAAGCAACATCTGGGTCCCGACGAGATCGTCGGGATCGTCTTTCCCCGGGAGGACGGGCCGTCGGAAGTGCCGGCTCACCTCGCGGCCTGCGGCTCGTGCCAGGCGAAGGTCGCGCGGCTCCGCGAGGCGTGGCTGCTCGACCGCAACGCCGTGGTGAGCGCTGTGGAGGCCCTGCCGGAGCCGTTCTGGAAGGCCCAGCGCGCCGCCATCCTCGAGGCGATCGGCGGCGCCCCCGGAACCAGAAGCTTCGCCGAGAGCGGAATCCGTCCCTTCCCCTCTCCGGCCCGGAAACAGCGCCTTTTTCGTCACCCCGCCGTCGCCATTGGCAGCCTTGCTGCGGCGGTCGCCCTCGTCGCCTTCCTGACCGTTCGCCACGTCGGTGCGCCGTCGCCATCCCCGGCCACCCCCGCGGTGGCCGCCACGCCGTCCGTCCTCGCCGCGCCGCCGTCCGATCGGGCCGACGACGAGCTGCTCCTTTCGATCGACCGCGTCCTCGGCGAGGAGCCGGTTTACGCCTCCCTCGTTCCCGAAGGGACGACCTGAGGAGACCTGAATGCGCGTCCGCTTCGTCCCGACGCTCCTCCTCGCCGCTGCGGCGCTCGGCGCGGCGGCCGCGGCCGCCCAGATGCCGGACGTCCCGCCCGGAAAGTGGTGGAAGAGGCCGGCCATCGTCCGCTCGCTCGGCCTGACGGCCGAGCAGCAGGACAAGCTCGACGCGATTCTCGCGAAGAACCGGCGAAGCTTCATCGACTTGAAGGCCGACGTCGAGAAAAGGCAGCTCGATGTCGAGGGGCTGATGGCGAGGAAGGACAGCGATCCGAAGGAGGTCTCGGCCGCCATCGACGCCGCCGAGGAGGCGAGAGGGAGGCTCCGGAAGGCGGTGTCGCTGATGGTCCTCGACATGAGGAACGTTTTGACGGACGCACAGTGGAAGATGGTCGTGGAGCGCCGCGAGCAGTGGCGGGAGGAGCGCCGGGAGCTGTTCCGGAGAGGCCGCCTCGGCCGCGGCGGCCCGGGTGTCGCGCCGGGTCCTCCGGAGACGGAGACGCCTTCCCCTCCGAAGTAGCGCGCGGCCGTCAGGGGGCGGGCGCCCCGAGCGCCTTCGGCGCCCCGCCGCGTCCCGGCGAGATGGCCAGCGCGAGGAGCGCGAGGAGAGCGGGGAGCGCCACGAAGAACGCGTAAGGGATGGTCGTCGACCCCTCCGCCTGGAGCCGAACCTGCAGGGCGCCGGCGGCACCGATCAGGAGGGTGGCGGGAATCAGGCGAAGCGGCCGCCACCGGGCGAAGACGACCAGGGCCAGCGCGAGAAATCCGCGCCCTGCCGTCATTCCTTCCACGAACGTCGGCGAGATGGTGACCACGAGGAGCGCCCCGGCCAGGCCGGCGGCGGCCCCCGAAAAAAGGGATGCCCCCG
>JBLMYG010000338.1:0-7037 GCA_050258155.1 Acidithiobacillales bacterium | reverse complement strand
AAGAGGGAAGAGGAGGTCTTCGTCCCGGGGCGCTCGGCTCCCCTCGTCCTGCCCCGGCGGAGTCCGGCTCTCAAGCTTCTCCAGCGCGCCCGCGACGAAGCGCACCGGTTCGGCCTCCGGATCCATCGCCGGGCACGCTCCCGCAGGACGCTGGAGAGCCCGCTTCTCTCCGTCCCCGGACTCGGGCCGGCGCGTGTCCGGAGACTTCTGGCGGCTTTCGGGGGCGCCGAGGCGGTCCTGGCGGCCACCGAGGATGCGCTCGCCGTCATTGCGGGGAAAGCCGTCGCCGCCAAGGTCGTCCGCTGGCGCGCGCGCAGCGGGACGGTTTCCGGTTAACATTTTCCGGATGACCGCCGGCAAGTCCTCTCCGTCCATGCTGGCCGGCGGCACGCTCGAGCGGACGGCGCTGGCCGAGACGTTCCGGACGCTCTACCGGGACCGTGCGACGGTCCGGCTGACGATCTCTCATCACGGAGAGGAGCGGACCTTCTGGTTCGACCGGGGGCAGGTCCTCTCGGCGGCTTCGAACCGGGAGGCTCAGCTGATCGGCGACCTCCTGCGGAAGTTCGACCTCGCCGACGAGAATCTCCTCCTGACCGCCTTCGAGCGGGCTATGGCCGAGCCGGGGCGAGGCCTCGGAAAAGTCCTGGCCGAGTCGGGCGCCGTCCCGCCGTACGTGGCGCAGGCCGCGGTCCGGGCCCTCGCCGAGGGGATCCTCTACGAGACCTTCCGCTGGGGAGCCGGGGTCTTCACCGTCACGCCGCTCGACGCGCCCCCCGACCTTCCCGTCCGCTTCGGCAAGTCGACCGGCCTCCTGCTCCTGGAGGCCCTGAGGCGCGTCCCGACAGGGCGGGGCCTCACGGGATCGTCGGCCGTGGAGCCGCGCTCCCGGCCGGTTCTCCACCCCGACCTTCTCCTCAGATACCAGGTCGTCCTGATCTCCCCGGAAGAGGCGGAGACTCTGGGCCGCGTGGACGGGGTGCGCCCTGCGGAGGACGTGACGCGGCACGCCGCGGTCCTGTCACGCCTCGCGGCCGTCGGCCTCATCCAGTTCCTTCCGGCCCACAAGGCCGCGGACCTCGCCGCGACGAGCGGCCTCGAGGGACTGAACGTCGTCGTCGCGGGAAGCCCGCCGCCGGTGCGTCTGGCCGAAATCCACGAGAGCCAGGCGCGAATCGTGGAGAGCACCTACCGGCGGCTCGACTGGTCGACGCTGTACGACGTCCTCGGCGTCGAGAAGGACATTCCCTACGACGCCCTCCGGCGGGCCGTCCACGAGCGGGCCCGACTCTTTCATCCGGATCACCACCTGAAGCCTCACCTCGCCGGGGCGAGAGACGCTCTCGAGGCTCTCTTCCGACGGGTCCGGCAGGCGGAGACGACCTTCCAGTCGCCGGCGTCGCGCGCCACCTACGACGTCAGCCTCGCCAGCGGAGTTCACGACACCATCGATCTTCCGAAGACCGAAACGAACGTGATGCTCCGGAAACAGATCGCGAAGGCGAACTACGTTCGCGCCAAGGCCCTCGTCGACCAGGAGGACTTCTTCCCGGCCCACGAGATGATTCGCCAGGCCGTGGAGTTCGATCCCGAGGAAAAGGACTACTGGATCCTCCTCTCGAGAATCCAGCGCAAGAACCCGAAGTGGATCCGGCAGTCGTCGGAAACGATCCGCCGGGCGCTGAAGAACATCCCGGCCTCGATCGAGCTCCTCTGGGAGCTGTCCGAGGCCTGCAAGGTCGAGCGGAACGACCCGGAGCGGATCAAGGCCCTCCGCGAGATCCTGAAGCTCGACGGGAAGAACCGGCGGGCTCAGGCGGCGCTCGTCGAGCTGGGCGCCGAGAAGGAATAGGCCGCACCGTGGGAAGCGCCCTCCCGCTCCTCGGAACGGGGCTCGGTCTGGCCGCGGGGGCAGGCCTTAACGCCTACGCGGTGCTTCTCGTCTACGGCGGGGTCTCCCGGCTCTTCCCTGAGGCGTTTCCCGGCCCGATCGCCCATCTCCTCGCCTCCACGCCGGCCCTCCTCGCCGCCGCGGCCCTGTTCCTGCTGGAGTTCTTCGCCGACAAGATCCCCGGCCTCGACCACCTCTGGCACGCCCTTCACACCGTCGTCAGGCCACTCCTGGGTGCCCTGCTCGCCGTGGCGTCCGTCGCCCCGGAGGGGAGCACGCTTCTTGACGTCCTCGCGGGAGGGGGCGGGGGAGGCATCGCGCTCGTCGCGCACCTCCTCAAGAGCGCCACGCGTCTCACCTCGACGGCGCTGACGGCGGGCGTCGCCAACGCGGCCCTCTCGCTGGCCGAGGACGTTCTCGCGTTCCTCCAGAGTCTCGTCGCCATCTTCCTGCCGATGGTCGCCCTCGCGGTCGTGGGGGCCCTGGGCGTCCTCTTCCTCGCGACCGTCCCGCGCATCGCCCGCTCCGTCAACCTCTTCGGCCGCTGGCGCAGGGCTCGGTCCCCGGAGGGCCCGGCGTGACGCGGCTCAGGCGGCTGGCCGCCGCCGGAGGAGTCGCGGCCCTTCTCGCCGCGTCTTCGGGAACGGCCTCCCCGGTACCGGCTCGCGGTCTGCGCGTAGCGGGAGTGGCCGCCGAGATCCGCGCGGCCAAGGACGCCGGACGGGTCGACCCCGCTCTACTGCTCGAGAAGATGGTCATGGTCTTTCCCGTCCGTGAGCCGGCGCTCCTCCAGAGATTTCTCGCGGAGCTCCAGAATCCCGTGTCACCGCGCTTTCGGAAATGGCTGACACCTTCGGAGTTCGGGGCCCGGTTCGGAGCCACTTCCGGGGATCTGGAAGCCGTTGCCGGCTGGCTCCGGTCCGAAGGGCTCGCCGTCGAGGGCGCCACGGCCGGCAGGACCGCCCTTGTCTTCTCCGGACGCGCGGCGGACGTCGAGCGCGCCTTCGACACCGAGCTTCACCACTATCTGAAGAACGGGAAACCCGCCGTGGCGAACGCGCGGCCGATGACGCTTCCGGCCTCGCTCGGACAGGTGGCGGTCCAGGGCCTGCTGCCGATCACCGGATTCGAGCGCCGGCGCCCCCTCGTGCGGGAGACCGAGCCCCTGGTCACCCAGGGTGTCACCCACTACCTCGCGCCCGCCGACTTCGCGACGATCTACGGCCTCGACGCTCTCTACCCCCTGGCGCGGGGCGCCGGCCGCAGGATCGCGATCGCGGCCCGGACCAACATCGACCCTCTCGACAATGACCTCTTTCGAGCCTACTTCGGCCTCCCGGCGAGAGATCCGATCGTCGTCGTGAACGGCGAGGACCCGGGCATCCGGACCGGTGACATCGCGCTCATCGAGACGAATCTCGACGTCGAGTGGTCGGGAGGGGTCGCGCCGGAGGCGGATGTCGTCGTCGTCGTCTCGAAGAGCACACAGACGACGGACGGCATCGACCTGTCCTGCCTCTACGCCGTCGACCGGGACGTCGCCGACATCCTCAGCGTGTCGTACGGTACGTGCGAGCAGAAGCTCGATCCGGAGGAAGTCGCCTTCTTCACGAACCTCTGGGCGCAGGCCGCCGCCGAAGGGATCTCGGTCGTCGTCTCCTCGGGTGACGCCGGAGCCGCCGGGTGCGAGAGCGGGACGAGCCCCCTCGGATCGATCGCCGGCGTCAACGCTCTCGGCTCCTCGCCGTACGCCACGAGCGTCGGGGGGACGCAGCTCGATTCCACCGCCAACGGCAGCCGCTACTGGTCCGACGCCAACGATCCGACGACGAAGAAAAGCGTCCTCGGCCCGGTTCCGGAGGTGGCGTGGAACGAGAGCGCCCTCGTGAGAGGAGGCAGGGCCCTCCTCGCCAGCGGCGGGGGGGCCAGCATCCTTTACGGGCGCCCCGCCTGGCAGAACGTACCCGGCGTCCCCGCGGGAACGCAGCGCCTCGTCCCCGACATCTCCGCGCTCGCCGGAGGGCGCTCTCAGTACTTCATGGTGTCGGGCGGAAAGCTCTTCCCTGTCTACGGCACGTCCGCCTCGGCGCCGGCGTTCTCCGGAATCGCCGCCCTTCTCCACGAAGTCTCGGGCGGACGGCTCGGCAGCCTGAACCCGAGCCTCTATGCGCTCGGCCGGCGCCAGTACGCGGACGGGGCCACGAGCGTCTTTCACGACGCCACCTCGGGGAACAACTCCGTCCCGGGAGTGCCGGGCTTCGCCGCCGGCCCGGGCTACGACGCCGTGACCGGCCTCGGCTCGCCCGACATGGCAGCCCTTCCGGCCGCCCTTCAGGAGACGAGCGTCTCCGCCGCCGACGTCGACTTCGACCTCACGGCGTCACCGGCCGTCGTGGCGCTCGAGCCCGGGGGGAGCGCGAGCGTCCGGATTTCGCTTCGCACAGGCAGCGGGGCCGATCCCCTCGCGACCATCGCGGTGGACGCGCCGCCGGCCGGAGTCTCGGCCAGCCTGACGCCTGCGCGCGCCCCTGCCGACGCGAATCCCGTCGGCTATGCGTCGGCCGGGTTCCCCGCGACCCTGACGCTCGCCGCGACGCCCCAGGCTCCGCCGGGGACCATGACGCTGGGTGTGAGCGCTGCGGCCGGCGCCGTGACCCGCCGCGTTTCGATCTTTCTGACGATCGGGAGCCCGGCCCCGCAGCCCGCGGGCGCCATGCTGCAGGTGCCGGTCGTCCTGAACGTGCCGGGCATCGGAGGGTCGCACTTCACGTCGGATCTCGTCGCCGTCAACCGGAGCGGGAGCGACGCCACCCTCCTCTTCCGATACGTACCGGCCCCTGGCACGCCCGGCTCCGGAGGCCCCGTCTTCGGCACGTCGCTCCCTGCGGGCCGCGAGTTCTACACGTCCGACGCCACCGGCTATCTCGCCGCGAACGGCTTCGACTTCTCGGGGGGCGATCCGAAAGGAACGCTCTTCCTGACGTTCGCCGGCGTCTCGTCGGCCGCAGACGTCTTCGCCGGCTCGAGGAGCTCGACGCCGAATCCGGACGTCACGACGGGAGGGTCGTTCGGGACGTTCATGCCTGCCGTTCCGGAGGGAAGCGCGACGAGCGACGAGACCTGGGTTTTCGGCCTTCGGGAAGACACGGCGTTCCGGTCGAACCTCGCCCTCGTTCACGCGCCCGAAAGTGACTCGTCGGCCGGTCCGATCACCCTCGAGGTCCAGCTCTTCGACGGCGAGACCGGCGGCACGGCCGGTCCTCCGCTGACGCAGGAGCTGGGGCCCGGGGAATTCGTCCAGCTCGGCCGCGTCCTGACGAGGGCACCGGGAGGCCTAAAGAACGGCTACGCCCGCGTTCGGCGCGTATCGGGAACGGACCGCTTCATCGCGTACGGTGTGATCGATGACGGCGGCGGCGGCGGCGGCGGAACGTCGGACGGCTCCCTCATCGTCCCGGGCGGGACAGAGGGCCTCATTCCTGTCGTTGTCGACCTTCCGGGAGCGATCCACTACCAGACCGAGCTGACGCTGACGAATCCGGCGCCGGCTCCGGCCCGGGCGACCCTTGTTTACACCCCCGCTCCGATCTGGGGAGGGGGAGGCGCAGGGCCGGTCACGGTCGACCTCGCGGCCGGAGCGCAGCTTCTCGTGCCGAACGCCCTGGAGTTCCTGCGGCTGCATGGCCTGGCGATTCCGGAGGGACGGCGGGGAGGAACGCTCTTCGTCTCGGGAGCCGTCGCCCAGGCGCGGACCTTCAACCCGAACCCCGACGCGAGCGTCGGCGGGACCTTCGGCCTGGCCTATCCCGCTCTCGACGCTTCGTCCCGGGCGACGGAGGAGGCCTTCGTCTACGGTCTGAGGCAGGACGCCACGTCGCGGTCGAACCTCGCGATCGCTGACGCCCGGGTCGGCGGCGGCCCGGTCGACTACGTTATCGACGTCTTCGACGCGGGAACCGGCGCCGCCGAGCCCACGGCCACCTTCACCCGCACGCTCGCGGGCGGCGAGTGGGCGCAGATCGACGGTATCCTCGAAAAGGCCGGCATCACCGAGGGCTACGCCCGCGTCCGTCCCGCGGCCGGGGCGTCCGATTTCGTCGTTTACGGGGTCCTGAACGACGGGGGGAGCGCGGAGAAGGGGACCTCGGACGGTTCCTACCTTCCGATGGCCGTCGTCCGCTGACCGGAGTATTCTCAAGAGGACCCGGGCCGGACAGGCGATCGCCGCTCCAGAAGCCTTGGCCGAAGGAGGGGAGGAAAGTCCGGACTCCCGCGGGCAGCGTGCCGGGGAAATCCCGGTCGGGGTGACCCGAAGGAAAGTGGCACAGAAAAGACACCGCCACGGCGCCTTCGGGCGCCGGGGCAAGGGTGAAAAGGTGCGGTAAGAGCGCACCGCGGCACCGGCAACGGCGCTGGCAGGCCAAACCCCACGCGGAGCAAGGCCAAATAGGGCGGCGGCAGGGACGCCCGCTCCCGCGGCCGAAAGGCCGACGTCGCCGGGTAGGCCGCTCGAGCCCCTTCGAGAGAAGGGGCGTGGAGGAATGATCGCCAGCCGGAAGGCGCGAGCCGACCGGCCACAGAATCCGGCTTACAGTCCGGCCCGGGTCGTTTCTCAAGAAGAGATTCTCAAGTCGATTCTCATATGCCGCGGCTGCTGAGGCCGCCGGCGATGAAGAGATTTCATTGATTCTGATGAGCGGCGGCTGCAAGTGCAGCCGCCGATAGAAGAAATCATGCTCTGGTCTGAACGGTGTCAAGGGTCGGCGACCGCTTCGCGGCGCGCGCAGCGCGCCCTTGACACCGGTCGGCCAGGAGCTATTCAACAATCAGCCCTCTAAGATTAGGGGGTGGCTGATCTCGTGGACGGGAACAACGTGATGGGGCGGTTCGGCGGAGGAAACCGGCAGGGGCTCGTCGCGGAGCTGTGCGAGGTGGCGCGCCGGAAGCGGAAGAAGCTGACGGTCGTCTTCGACGGGCCGCCCGAGGCAGGTCGCCCGAAGGTCCAGTCCTTCGGCGACGTCACGGTCGTCTACGCCGCGCCCCGGTCGGCCGACGAGGAGATCGTCCGGCGGATCCGCGAGGCGCGCGACCCGCGTGGCGTCACGGTCGTCACCGACGACAGGGCGCTCTCCTCGGCAGTCGCCGG
>JBLMYG010000337.1:0-9961 GCA_050258155.1 Acidithiobacillales bacterium | reverse complement strand
GTGACGGTCTCGCCGACCCCGGCCGCCGTGAAGATGTCATTGATTTGGAACGCCTCGTTCGAAGAGGGGTAGCGCGTGACGGGCTCACCGAGGGGAGTCCCGTCCGCTGCGTAGAGCGAGAACGTGACGGCGACCGGCGTCGCAGGTTTGGACGCGGAAGCAGCGGTATCGGGCGGTGATGTTCTGTACGTTCGTCCGCGAGAGATTCATGACCCAGAGGTCCGTATGGAAAAACGTCCCCGCCGCGCCGTGGATGGAGGCCAACGAGGGGGTCGTCAGGACACCGTTCGCCGGGGTCAGGAAGAGTTCGTCGTAGAGCGCCTCGAGCTGGCCCCCCGCCTCGACCTTCGACGGAGAGACGAGGAACCCGGCGCTCTGCGTCCCTTCCGGGGCGACGGCGCTCTTGCTGAGCGCGACCCAGACGTCGAGGTTCCGCGTTTCGAGCCGAGGCTGGTCGAGAGACTCCCCCGTACAGTTGGGTGACGCGTACCACCGGAGGCCGAGGTAGGCCGTCCCGGCGCGCGTCTGCCCGGCCGACATCCGGACTCAGCCCCCCCACGAGTACCTGGTTCCACCCACCAGGCCCGTGACGCACTGGACGGTGCCGATGCCGTTTAGCGGGCCCGTCGAGGCGTTAACCACCAGCGCAGACCCCGAGGAGGGCGAGCCGCCTGCGTTGAGGGGCTCCAGGTGAGCGAGACGACGATGTCCTCCGCACTCCACCCGGAGGTGTCAGCATCGAAGGACCCGTTCCGGACGAGGTTCTGCGCCGCGACCGGCTAGGAAACCAGACCGAATGCGACCGTGCCGGCGATAAGAAGGAACGGCGCGACGGTGACGTGCAACCGCAAGGGACGGGTATTGTCTTTCATCCTTTTCAGCCTCTGATGTAGACAAATAACCGAAGCCGGTCAGGACGCTTCACTGAGATATCCATAGTAGTACATCGCTCCCACGCCAGCCTGGAAACCGACGGTCTTGCTGTAGATCAGGCCAACGGCTCGCGCAGACTCCACGAGGCTTGGCATGTTCCCCTCACCAGCTCTGAGAATGTCGAGCACCATACCGATTCCCATTCCGATACCGGTCGCCTGAAACAGCATATCGGTTAGCGGGAGATTGAAGAAGACTGCTGAAAGCGCCATGCCGTGACCTATGACAGCATATTGAAGGTTGCCCATCACGAAGAGACCCGTGAAATCGTCAGGTTCGAGGCGAGGGCGGTTTCGCGCCAGAATGGGTGTCAGCGCGCCGGATGGCATGTCTCTGGCCGAGAAATCCAGGGAGATGGGAACTCCTGCCCCGGCGCCTGCTCCCAGAGCACCATACTTCAACTCGATCTGCCTCTGCGTGTAACTGTTCTTCAGGAAGAACGAGCCGCCGGTGGCGCCGACCTGCCAGGCAATTCCGCCTGCAAGCTCGAAACCTAGTGATGTGACGAAACGCCAGCTCGTCGGGTTCCATGCCATGGCGGCTGTTCTCCTTAGGTGCTCGTGGGTGATCGGTACAAGCTCTCCGGGATCGCGACGCGGATGAGCGACGTACCCGACCTGGAAGCTGGGGCGGCCGGACGAAAAAGTCTCGTGGGTGCCATGACGGATTCGTGAAGAAACGCTGACGGAGGGCTCGGGTTGTCGGAGACCTCCGAAAAGCGAGAGACTCTTCCTACCGGGAAACCACCGTGCAGCAGCGCTTTCTGGGCTTCGAGCTGGACGAAGATCGCTTCGAGCTTCGCCGGAACGGCCAGCCGGTGAAGCTCGAGCCGCGAGCTCTCGACACCCTCCTGTACCTCGTTCGGAATCGGGACCGGGTCGTCCCGAAAGACGAGCTGATCGAGAAGGTCTGGGGGGTGAAGGTCGTCAGCGAATCGGCCCTCCACCATTCCATCCGGAAGGCGCGGGAGGTGCTCGCCGAGGGGACCGCCCAGGAAGTCATCCGGACCGTCCACGGGAGGGGCTTCCGGTTCGTGGCACCCCTGGAAGCCGAGACGACGGAGCCGCCGACGGCCCCGGAGCCACCGGCGGCTCCTGAGGCTCTTCCCCCCGAGCCGCAGGCCCCGAGGCGCCTCCTTCCAGCCGCCGTCGCCATCGCGGTGCTCCTCGGTCTCGCTTCGTTTGCCGGCCTTCGATGGCTTGTTCGTGGCGAGCGCCCCGCCCCCACCGCAGGGACATCGTGGTATCGGCCGCTCGCCCCCTCCGCGGCGACGCTTCGCCAGGTGACGTCGGGGCTCGCGACGGCGGTCAAGCCGGTCTTTTCGCCGGACGGGAAGATGGTCGCGTACGTCTCCAACGAGCCGAAGAGCTCCGCCAAGCTCGACATCTACGTGATGGCCGCTCACGGCGGGCCGTCCTGGCGCCTGACCGACGCCATCGGCGCCAGCGGAGACATTCCGGTCTTCACCGCCGATGGCGTCGAGATCGTCTTCTCACGGTTCCGAAGCGGCGAGGACGGCACGCATCTGCCGGACCTCTGGCGGGTGGGGAGCATGGGGGGCGCGCCGCGCCTCTGGATCCGGGCGGCGAGCGGCGCCGGGTTTTCGCCCGACGGGCAGATGGTGGCCTACACGAGATACGACGGTGACAGAACTCCTCTCTGGGGCGGTCCGCCGCTTCGTCCCGAGGAGCAGGCCGAGATCGCACCGACCGGCTTCGTCCCGCGCTTCTCTCCCGACGGAAAGTGGCTCGCCTACACGACGAGCGACCCCAACGGCGGCTTCGGCCATCTCCTCGTCCGTTCTCTCGCCTCGGGCGAGACGAAGACTCTGACGCCGAAGCCGATGCACCTCTACGGGATCACCTGGCTGGCCGACAGCGACACGCTGGTCGTCGCCGGGAGGCGCCGGGGCCGGTTCGTCCTCTGGATGGCGGGGCGGACGTGGTCGGGATTGGAGCCGCTCACGCTCGGGATCGGGGACTTCTCCTCGCCGACGGCCTCACCGGACGGTCGGACGCTCCTCTTCGCGCACGGCAACCACCTGTCGAATCTCTATCTCGCCGACAGCCTCTCGGGAGGGGAAGGCCGCCGCCTGACCGACGACGACTACCATCAGGAGCCGCGCCTCTCCTCTGACGGCCGGCATGTCGCGAGCGTCCTGTCGCGATCGGAGGCGGCGGACGTCGTCGTCCTGACCGATCTCTCGACGCTTCAACGGACGATCCTGAGCGAGGGGGCCGCGCACCATCCCTGCTGGATCGGCTCCGGGACGGTCAGCTATCTCGTCGATGCCCCGGGGGGCGAAACCGATGTCATTGCCGTCGACATCGCCACGCTGACGCGGCGCGTCGTGACGCACTTTTCGTTCCCGGCAACATGGCTCGCCGTTTCCCCGGACGGGAAACGCATCGCCGTCGAGGAGGAGGCCGGCGCGGGGCACCGTTCCCTCTTCGTTCGCGATCTCGTCTCCGGCCGGGACGCCCGGCTCGACACGGGGCGCGCTTACGAGGAGATCCGCTTTTCGCCGGACGGCTCGACGCTGGCATGGAGCGGCCCTCCGGAGTTCGGTACGGCAGAGATCAACGGCGTCTTCGTCCTCGCGCCGGGGGGAAGCCCCCGGCGGATCGCGAGCGACGGACACGGGCCGGTCTTCGCACAGGGCGGCAACGAGCTCTACTTCGCTCGAGTGGGGGAAGCTGCCGGCCTCTGGAGGGTTCCTCTTGCCGCCGGGGCGCCGAAGCGCCTCAGGCCCTTCGAGCGCGGCGTCCGGCGCGTCGATGTCGTCGGAGAGCGGCTCGTCTGGACTCAGGCCGGCGGGAGGAACCAGATCTACTCGGTGACGCTCGGCCGCTGACGCCTAGCGCCTCCGCCGATGAGGGGCGGCAGCGCCCCGGGGCCACTGTCAGCAAATCGTCACGGTTCGTTCAGGAATCCGGCGAGAACGTGGGGCGGGGAGGACCCAGCTTCTCTCTGTGAAGAGGAGGAGCCATGAACGCGCGCACACTTGCCATCCTCTGCCTCGCCGCATCTCCGATCCTGGCCCAGAAGCCTCCGGCGGCGCCGAACCCCGGAACCGAGACGCCAGGCCGCCCGGACCTGAAGGTCAGGGTCGAGCTCCTGAAGGAGCAGAGGCAGGCCAAGTGGTACGTCCGGATGCGGTTCACCGTCTTCAACGCGGGCCTCTCCCCGGCACCGCCGTCGGTCCTCGGGTCCTGGTGTCACGCCGAGTCCGGCGGCCCCTGTCCGGTTCTCGACGGCACCTATGACGTCGGCCCTGCTGTCGAGGCGGGTGCGACCGGCGTGATCCGCCTCGCAACCCCCGCGATTCCGGTCGGCGGAAATATCTTCGTCCTCGGACCCAACACGGGGGCGTGGCGGCCGGGCCGCTACACGATCACGGCCAGAGCCGACTTCCGGAATGCGATCGCGGAGACGACCAAGGCCAACAACCAGGGGTCCGCCGCGATAACGGTCCCCTAGACAATTTTCTTCGGACGCGGGGAACTCCGGGCAGCCCCGGGAGGTCTAAGCTTCCGGAAGAGACCTCCCATGACGGCCCGGATCCTCGCATTCGACGGCAGCCGCCCCCACGGAGGGCGTGTGAGAATCTCTTCCGTGGTGATGGCGCACCGCTCCGGGGAGGAGACCGAGGACGGCTCGGCGGACGAGCGCGCCGTCGCGCGGTTTCTCGCGGGTGACGTCACCGGCTTCGAGGCGATCGTTCGCCGCTACTCGGGGATGGTCTTCACGCTCGCCGCGCGCCTTGTCGGCCCGTTCGACGCCGAGGACGTCGTCCAGGAGACCTTCATCCGGGCCTGGCGCGGGCTCGAGAGCTTCCGCGGCGACTCGTCGCTCAAGACGTGGCTCTACGCGATCGCCCTGAACAGGGTCCGTGCGCGGCGTGGAGCCCTCGCGAGGCTCCGGTCGGCCCTCGGTGCCCGTGAAAGCGGTGGCGCCGTCCCCGACTTCTCGCTCGTGGACGGCCTCGCCGACACGGGGCTCTCGCCGGAGGAGAACGCCGCCCGCGCCGAGGAGCGCCGGCGGCTCCGGAAGGCGGTCCTCACCCTGCCGGAGGAGTTCCGGCTCGCCGTCGTCCTGCGCGATCTCGAGGGTTTGTCGTACGAGGACGTCGCGGCGGTTCTCGGGGTTCCGATCGGCACGGTCCGAAGCCGGCTCGCCCGGGGGCGCGCGCTCCTCGTGGAGAGACTGTCATGAGCGCCTCGCCCGACGTCGTCCGGCGATCCGGCGAGGAGCTCGACCTGCTTCTCTCGCGGTCCCTCGACGGAGACCTGACTCCCGACGAGGAGCGGGAGCTGGCGGCGGTTCTCGCCTCCGATCCGCGCGCAGCCCGCCGCCGCGAGGAGCTGGCCTCGCTCGTCGCCAGGCTGGGCGCACTTCCGGCACCGGCCGCGCCGCTCGGGCTGACGGCACGCGTCGGGGCCCGGGCCGCCGACCAGGCGAAGGGTACCGGCGCCCTCTGGCAGCGCCTCGGCATCTTTCCGCCTCCCGCAATGGTCCGCGGGGTGGCGGCGCTCTTCGTCATCGTCCTCATAGGGATCAACGTCCTCCGGAGCCAGAGCGAAAGGCAGAAGGCGGCGGAGGCGACGGCCAGACGCGACGAGGGGCGCGTGACGATTTTCTTCGGCGACAAGGAGACTGCTCAGCCCTCTGCGCCCGCTCCTTCCGCGCAGGCGGCGGCGAAGCCGAAGGCGGCCAGTAAAGAGAGCGCGGCGCCGCCGGTCGCCGCGGTCCGGCAGGCCGAGCCCTCCGCGGCCCGGAAGAACGAGGGTGCGGGAGACCGCGCCGGTGCCGCGCCGCTTTCGGCAAACGCTCCTGTCCCGGAGGAGAAATTCGCGCCGGAGGTCCCGGCGTCGGGCGAAGCGGCCCAGGGGGCGGGCGGGGCCCTCCCGAGCGACGCCGGCCCGCGAAAGATGATGGCCGCCCCCGCTCCTGCCGTGGCGGGCGCCCCGCTCGGCTGGGACGTGGAGATCGTCGGTCCGTCGGCGCGCGCGTGGGCCCTTCGCCGGATCGCGGCGCCGCCCCCCTCCGCTCCCGGCCTCTCGGCCACGTACCGGCTGACGCTCGACGGGAACGGAAATGTCGTCTCGGCCCGGCCCGTCAAGGGGGCGGGCCCGGAGAGCGATGCCCTCGTGAAGTCCCTCGTCTTCACGCCCCTCGGGTCCGATCCGCCCGCCGAGATCGAGGTAGCGGTCCGGACGCGCTGACGCTCAGCGCGAGCCGAGCGAATCGAGGAGCGCCCGGGCCTCATCTTCCCGCCCCGCGTCGTGCGCCGCGGCGAGGAGAGCCTGCCGCGCGAGAGCCGACTCGGGATGGCGGCGAAGAAGCCTTGCGAGCGTGGCGTACGACTCGTTGGCGTGCCCTTCGAGCCGCTGGCACTTCGCCTCGAGGAGCTCGAGCGGGGGAGACTCCCCCGTCGCGAGCGATCTCGCCCGGCCGAGCGCTTCCCGGAGCGCCGGAACGTCACCGGCCTCCGCCGCGAGCGACCCGAGGATGAGCCATGCGTCGATGCGCCGGGGGGCGAGAGCGGCGCCGCGCCTTGCCAGCGTGACCGCCTCGGTCTTCTTTCCCTCGGCAGCTCGCGCCTCGGCGAGCGTGAGAAGCGGGTCGGCCTCAGAAGGAGCCGCGGCGACCGCAAATTCCAGCTCCCGTGCCGCGCCCTCGGCGTCCCCGCGCGCGAGGAGAAGCTGTCCGAGCCGGTAGCGGGCCGGGAGAAAGAGCGGCGAGATGGCGTTCGCCAGGCGGTACTCGGCGATCGCAGCGTCGCCGTCGCCGAGAGCTTCCTCTGTCCTCGCGAGGAAGAAATGCGCCGTTCTCGAGTCAGGGTCGAGGGCCAGCGATCTCACGAAGAGGTCTCGAGCCTCGACGAGGCGCCCTTCCTTCTGCCGGAGCCGGGCGAGGAGCTCCACGGGGAGACCGGCGCGCGGGTCGGCCTCGGCCGCCTTCCGGAAAGCGGCCGAGGCTTCCGAGCTCTTTCCCTCCTCCATCAGCGAGTTCCCCTCGAGCGACAGCTCTTCCGCGAAGACGTGGGACGGCGCGTGCGTCCTGAGGTGGGTCAGGACGAGGACGGCCCCCGCTAGGGCGGCGTGGGGCCACAGAGCGGAGAAGCGCCTCGCCCGCGCCGTCTCGAAGAGAAACGCTGCCCCGAGGCCGGAAAAAAGGGCGACGAGCGGGACGACGGGCAGCCTGTACCGGAGCCCCGCCAGCACGGCGAGCGCCGGCAGGGCGCCGGCCGCGAGGAAGACGAGAGGAAGCACCGGCACCGAGCGCTGCCGGACGGTGCGGACGAACCCGACGGCAGCGAGCGCGGCGAGGAGTCCGAAGCCCGGGAGGAGCCGGAGCAGGAGGGAATGCGCGCGGAAGAAGGCGTAGCTCTGGTTGTCGCGCGGCTCCTCCGCCTGTGTGAGCCAGACGGCCTTGCTGAGGAGCACCCGCGCGAGCCCGGCCGGGTCGGCCGCGGCCCGCGCCAGCGTCTTCCGGAGGAAGTACCCCTCCTCTCCCCCCGGCGCCACTCCCTCGCGGTACGGCTCGCCGGCGAGGCGGTCCCACGCCCCGTTCGGCCGGGCGTTCTGGACGCCACCGCCCGCGGGGTCGTTTCCGATCCAGAGGTTGATCGTCCCGAGCGACCGGACGAAGACGAAGCGGCCTGCAGCGCGTGACGACGCGACGACCGCCGGGGCGAGGACGAGCCCGGCAGCGGCGACCAGCGCCAGAGCCGACAGCCCCCGCCGCGGCCATCCGCGAAGAAAGGGAATCGCAGCCGCGGTGCCGAGGACGTAGAGAAGGGCCGTGGGGCGCGAGGCCGAGGCAAGGCCCAGGAGGAGCCCCGCGAGGGCCGCCGAGAGGCGGGCCGGACGCGCGACGAGAAGGAGTAGCGCGAGGACGACGAGGGGGAGCAGGAGGACCTCTTCCCAGAGCGAGACGTCCACGAAGGCGACGGGCCCCGACAAGGCCAGGAGGAAGCCCGCGGCGAGGCCCGCCCGCCTCCCGAAGAGGCGGGAGCCGAGAAGGGCGAGAAGCACCGCCGTGCAGCCGCCGATGGCCGCGTGCGCCACCCGGACGGCCGGCAGCGAGCCTCCGCAGAGCTCGAGGAGGGCTGCGAGGAGATAGGGATAGGCAGGGCCGTGCGTCGGCGGCGAGGGCCAGCGGAAGTCGCCCGCGGCGAGGCGGGTCGCCCAGACGAGGTTCTCCCGGGCGTCGAGCTGGGGCGTCGTCCAGAGGGCGAGGGGCGTCAGCTCCCGGGCCACCACGAGGCGGACGAGAAACGCGGCGAGAAAGACCGCCGCGAGGGGGAGCCGGCCGGGCGCCTTCTTTTCCGTGGCGTTTCGGGACATGGAGGGGCTAGCGTAGCCGATGCATCCGGCCGTCCGGCCGGAGCGGCCGTCCGGCAGAATAGCCTTATGAAGAGATCCCTCCGGCAGCGCGAGACCGAGCGGGTGAGGCGGGCGCTCGACTACGTCAAGAGGCGCCTGAAGCTCGACCTGGAGTTCGTGGCATCGCCCGCCCTGGACGGCGACCACGCGGGGATTCTCGACATCGAGCGCTCTTACCGGGGGACCGAGGACCGGAAGGTCTGGCTCGTCACCTTCGACACGGAGGTCATCGCCAGGGAGACGACGGCCGCTCTTCGCCGGCACGCCTTCCACGAGGTGCTCCACGCCCTGAC
Source organism: Acidithiobacillales bacterium (assembly GCA_050258155.1). Classification (GTDB taxonomy): domain Bacteria; phylum Acidobacteriota; class Thermoanaerobaculia; order UBA5066; family UBA5066; genus DAOMFB01. The sequence continues at coordinate 1,344 of JBLMYG010000337.1, read as the reverse complement.
CTGGCCCCTTTTCGACGAGGTCGAGGCGGCCGTCCGGCGCATTCCCGACCCGGGCGTCCGCAAGGAGCTGACCGAGCGGGCGATCGACGCGCGGGAGAACGTCGTCTACGAGCTGGAGCGGAAGATCGGCCCGCTCGCCTTCCCCCACCTCGTCTGGACGGACCCTTGATCCTCCGCCATAATCCGCATCCCTCCGGGACGAGCCGAAGTAGCTCAGTTGGTAGAGCAACTGATTCGTAATCAGTAGGTCCCCGGTTCAAGTCCGGGCTTCGGCTCCACGCTCCTCAGCTTCGCCGACGCTGCCCCTTGTCTGGATAGAGAGGCGTTGATCTGTCGGAATGTAGAATCCCTGCGGATGACGCTCACGGTGGAGATTGAAAGGTCTGGCTCAGGCGAATGGGTCGCCGAGGTGATGGAGCTTCCCGGCTGCATGGTCGTGGAGCGGACGGAGGGTAAGGCGCTGGCCAATGCAGAGGCCCTCGCCCTCCGCGTCCTCGCCGATCGGTTAGAGCACGGGGAAGCCAAGCCCGAAGAGATGGCCGTCTCCTTCGTCACGCGCGTCGCCGCGTGAGCGTCTGGCCGTCGGCCAAAGCGAAGAAGGTTCTCGCCGCCCTCCTGCGGAACGGCTGGACCGTCAAGCGGACGACCGGCTCTCACCGCATCCTCTCGCGCTCCGGTTGGCCTGACGTGGTTTTCGCCTTCCACGACCGGCGGACGCTGCCACCTCTGATCGCCGAGAAGCGCTCCGAAATCCTGCGGATAGCCGCAGCCTTTGGCGCCCGCAACGTCCGTCTGTTCGGGTCGGTCGCGTGCGGCGACTCCAGCGTCGAAAGCGACGCCGATTTCCTCGTCCACGACTACTTCGGCGTCGATCTGGACCAAGTCTGGGCGGCAGTCAAGCGCTACCGACCGCCCCTGAAGGCTGCCATCTTCACCATGCTGCACGACGTCGTCGGCCGAGGATGGTGAACGGCCTTTTCGTCACAGCGCCCGCTATAATAGATACTTAGGACCTGACCCCATTTCCGTGTGACCCCATTTCCATGACCCCATTTCCGGGCAATGACGTGGCCAAGGCATGGACCTGACTTTCCAGTCTACGAACGGAATGAGGGGTCACGCACTTCCCGATCTTGTGCCTGCCGGCTCCAGTTCAGCTCGCCTTCAGGAGAGGTCCCGGCAAGCTCGAAACGTGCGCGGCGGCCTCGTAGAGATCGACGGCCTTCTGCGCGTTCATCCAGAAGTCTGGCGACGTCCGAAAGGCCGCTCCGAGCTTGAGCGCCATCTCGGCCGTCACGGCGCACCGGCCGTTGATGATGCGGTTCACGACCTTGACGTCGCACC